>DUOG01000052.1 GCA_012838945.1 Acholeplasmataceae bacterium
ATATCATTTGGATATATTGAAGAATCTCGGAGTGGACATTCCCGAGACCTCTGAAGTAAGTGCTTGAAAAAGCACAAATGATCCTGAGACCAGTTTTTCTAGGACACCAAGCCTGAATATGAAATTGGTCCAGACGACCGAGAGGCAATGACTGTCGCTTCGAGCACGCGAAAGAAAGTTCAAATTTTACTTGGTCGTTTTTACATAAAAGCCTGATACTTGTCGCAAGTTCCACTCCTGTGCCTGCTATTCTTTTGTCTGTCTATAAATAATGAATGTTTAACAAAACCACCTCTTGGGGCGGTTCACATATAACTACTTTACGAATGAATCTATATGTTTTTTTAACACACACAATCGGTGGCACTTTTGGAGGTCCTCTTTATGTTAGAAATAAACTTAATTGGTTAAAGTCAAAAGGATATAAAGTAATTGTTTTTGATTCAACTGGACGAAAGAATTTAAAGATTCAATATGAGGAGTTTAAAATATACAAAAACAATAGAATCAAAGAATTATTCTATAGTCCATTTGTTTTTAGCAATAAGAGAAGACATTCAATAATCAAGCGAGTTGTAAATACTATTGTAAGTAGTGAAAATGCGACAAATATAATTATAGTGGAGTCAAATACCTTTATACTAGCAGAATGGGGTGAACTTATTTCAAAGCGATTGAAAGCGAAACATATAGTTTATCTTATAGGTGAAAATTTAATAATAAATGATTTAAAAACATATAGCTTCTTATATTTTAAATATTCAAGATCCGAACTGTTTTCAATTAGTAGCAAAGCATTTGAATTGTTATGGTCAAATTTTTTCAGGGTAAATAATCCTGATAACTATTATTGGACTGCAAATTGTCTTAATGATGTTAAAGATTTACCTTGTCAAGCAATTGACTCAATAGATAAAAGAGGATTTTTAATATGTCATTTTGGGAGATTTAAAAATTATTTTCCTGATATGTTTAAAGAGGTTAATAAATTTGCAATACAGAATTTAGAAACTGATATTATATTTCTTTTAGTCGGTGTAGAGAGTCTAACTAGTCAGTTGAAAATCCAAATAACGAGCAAGAATGTAAAAACAGTATGCGTTCCATCAATATCTCCAATACCACAATCGATTTTTAAAAAATCAGATGTCATAATTGCAGTGTCGGGTTGTTCATTAATAGCTTATAATGAGGATGCCAAAGTGATCACATACGATGTTAATACATTAAAACCACTAGGTGTCTTAGGTTACACAACTTCTGATATAAATTATTCGACAGACATGACAAATGATGAACACCTTAATCTAAGTGATATCCTTAATGATGTTCTTGTATTATGTAAGTATAATAATATTAAACCTTTTTTAAAAGGAAAAGAAAGAAAACTATATGATTATCAATTGAGCAAAGCAGCCATACCGTCAGATCAAAATTTTTATCCATTCCATTTATATAACAGAAGGGGTCGTATAAGTAGTTTTATTCTAAAAGTTTTTATAAAAATGGGATTAATAAATGTCCTTTCGAGGTTGCGTTATAAAAGATAGAACTCTTACGAGTGGAAATGCGATTTTCCCAATTAATCAGAAAAGTACATTTTTGGACACCAGTGACTTAAGTTAATACATTATGAATCTTCTCATTTCCGGCGATTTTTACATTTCTGATGATTTTCAAAACAAAAGCCTCATCGAACAATCTGTAATTGATTTATTTGAAGAGGCGGATTACCGTATGATAAATTTGGAAGCGCCGATTACAGCTAACATCCCGCAAAATGCAATCCTTAAAACTGGTCCTCATCTGCACATGTCTGAAAATACAGTAATGCCTTATCTTACACAATTAAAAGTAAATGCGGTAACATTAGCCAATAATCATATTTTTGATTATGGTGTAGAGGGGTTAAATAATACATTTGAATCGTTAAAAAAAAATAAAATAGATTATGTGGGAGCTGGCAACAACCTGGTCGAAGCGGTTCAGACACTCACGATAGAAAAAGATTGTATACGCATTGCTATTCTTAACTTTTGTGAAAACGAATGGTCAGTTGCCGAAGCAGATAAGCCTGGAGCAAACCCTATGGACATTATCGACAATACCAAACAGATTAAGGCAGCTAAAGCCACCCACGATAGAGTAATTTGTATTATTCACGGAGGGCATGAGTACTATCACCTACCCAGTCCGCGCATGCAAAAGCAATATCGTTTTTATGTGGATAGTGGTGCCGATGCTATTATAGGACATCATACACATTGTATAGGGGGGTATGAAATTTATAATAATGTTCCGATAATTTACAGCCTAGGGAATTTTTTGTTTACGAGAATGAAGAAACCTAAAGTTTGGCATACAGGTTTAACTGTACTACTAAAAATTAATAAAAAAACAATAGATTTTGAACTAACTGCGCATTTTCAGGATTATAAAACTTTTCAAATTGGTTTGCAGAATCCGAAATTTCAAAACAAGGTAAAAAGTCAGATTTATTCAATTAACAATACAATCAGTAATGAGAGATTATTATTGGAAAGATGGGAACAACTGATTTTGGAAAATTCAGACAATTACTTAGATATATTAAGCCCTTCCCAATTTTTTTATAATAAAATAATAGTGTTAGGACTAAAAAAACTTAAGCTTAATTACCTATTTATGCATAGAAAACAATACAAGGCTATACTAAACCAATTTCGTTGCGAAGCCCATAGGGATATTGCACTGGCTGCAATAAAGCGATTTATCAGTAAATATGCGAAATAAATTGTCCGTAAAAATTAATATATCAAAAATAACGGCTTCAATACTATTGTTATTACTAGCATTGATAGCAGTTTTAGATGTGTTCTTTCCTAAAGATCATCCAAATCGTTATATTGCTGTAGTTTTCCAAGCAATTGTTTTAGGAATATCTTTATTATTCCTTTATAAATCATACTCAAGCAGCCTCATCATTACTACAACATTGCATAAAAGCTTATTTTCTTTTGCTCTCATGTTAACAGTATATGGTATTATTACTCCCAATTTAAGTATTTTGCCGGTTTTATTGTATGCGCTTGTTTTTTTCTATCCTGTTTACTATTTAACATATAAAGGATATTTGCGAATAAAACATATACAAGTATTAGCTGTTTTTTTATTGATTGTATATTGTTACGAAACATATTTAGGCGTAGTAAAACGGTCTGAAATTTATGATGAGTTTTTCACCATAGCTGATAATGTTGGTTACAAGTCATTGTATCTTATGCTCTTTTTCTCAATGAGCCTAAATAAACCGCGTAATATTATTTTTTTATCTGTTACTTATGTGTTAGTATTGATTTCTTTGAAAAGAGGAGCGATGATAATTGGTTCATTGGTATATGTTATTGCATTGTGGCCAATCATAACAGGTAAGTTATATATTAATAAAAAAGTAAAGGTATATTTAACCCTGTTAAGTATAATTGTTGCTGTTTCAATTATATATTTGGTTGTTAAAAATTGGGAGATTTTAATTTTTAGATTTATATCTGACGAGAGTGGTGGGTCTGGTAGAGGTATATTTTGGACAATGATTGTTGACGGATGGTCAAATGCGAACTTGCAAACGAAATTTTTTGGTTTTGGCTTGTTTGCGGTACCCGAATTTCTAAGAAACACCTATGGGGTTGCCTTATATGCGCATAGTGATTGGTACGAGTTATTATTTGATCATGGAATTTTTGGTATAATCATTTATTCAGTAGTGATTCTAACAGCCATATTTCAATATAAAATTGTATATAAATATGCCCACAATTATTTTTCCGTTTACATAATGTCGTTAGCAATTTGGCTACTAAAGTCATATTTTAGTGGAGTATATATCAATAAAGGAACAATTTTTTTAATGTTAATTATGGGTACCATTCTTGCAATAAGTTACCGTAATAAACACGAAATAGAATTAATAACGAAATAATAAAAAGCAAAGATGAATACAAGCCAAAGAATAGTTAAGCTGGCAATCTTAAAACCCGATTCCAGTGATGTATATAAAAACTGGATAAAAGCGATTAATGAATCGGGCTTATCGATAAATTATAAGATAATTAATATTGAAAAAGAAACATGGTTAACTGAAATTTCCAGTGAGTGTTTTGATATGGTATTAATTAGCCCTCCATTTGTGATTAGTTCAAAAAAATTGTTAATGGATGAGAGAGTCAACTTTATTTCAAATGTATTAAAATTAAGAACATATCCAGATAGTAATAGCTTTTATACTTGGGAAAATAAACGAGTGCTGAATTATTATTTAAATTATTTTAAGATACCATTTCCAAATACAGTATGTTTCTCAATAAAAGGCGAAGCAGAAGACTATATAAATTCATGCGCTTATCCTTTGGTTGCAAAAGTTATAACTGGAGCAGCGGGTTTAGGTGTGAGATTTATAAAGAATAAAAATGAAGCAAAACGATATATTGGTGCAGCATTTTCTAAAGGTGTACGTTCTAAAACAGGACCAAACTTTAGACAACCGAAAGTAATTAAACGATTATGGAGTGGATTTTGGAGAAAGGACTATATTAAAGAGAAATTGAGTGAATACAAATCCGTTAAAAATGAGAAGCAAATAGGTTGTGTTTTCTTTCAAGAATTTATTCCTCACACCTATGAATGGCGTTGTGTAAGAATTGATGATTCTTTTTTTGCGCATAAGAAATTAATTAACAATAATAGAGCCAGTGGATCCTTGCTTAAAGGTTATGATAAACCATCAGAAAAGCTACTTAATTTTGTGAGGTCAGTCTCTGAAATAATGAACATTACTTCTGCCTCTTTTGACATTTTTGAAACTTCCGATGGACAATTTTTAGTTAACGAAGTTCAAACGTTTTTTGGTCAAAGCGACTCTTACCAAATGATTGTTGACGGTAGAATTGGCCGTTATTTATACATTAATGAACAGTGGTTGTTTGAAGAAGGTGATTTTAATAAAAACAAGTCTTATAACCTTAGGTTAGAACATGTACTAAAGCTGATTGAGAATAAATAATATATTTGAAGTTGTAAATTTAGCAGTCTACTAAACTAAGTTAATCATTAGAAAAATTGAAAGTATTGCATATAACCCCCAATTATCCCTCTCCTGATTTCCCTATTTTTGGAATATTCGTAAAGGAACAGGTGGAATCACTTCAAAAAATTGGAATTAATTGTGATGTTTTTTATTGTGACGGACAGAACCAAGGCTTTAAGAAGTATATAAGATATGTTCCGTCATTATGGAAGAAAGCGATGTTTGGAGGGTATGATATAATCCATTGTCATCATGCCCTTAGTGCTATTATTTTGTGGATGACTGGAGCGCCATTTTTTAAGAAAGTGGTTTTATCATATCAGAACGATCCTGCACATGAATGGGGAGATGGGATGTTTAAGTTCTTTAATGTTTTTTTTAAGGCATTTATTATTAAGAACACTTCAGATATTTATCAGAAGTACCCAAAGGTTCACTATTTGCCTAATGGATGTAATCATGAATTTTTCAAGCCGATGGACATGGCGGAATGTCGTTTGAAATTAGGATGGGAAAAGGATAAGCAGTATATTATCTATATGGATTCTAATAAGGGAGTAAGAACACAAAAACGAAAAGATCGCTTCGATGAGGTTATTAAAATCTTGAATAGTAAGTATGGGTATAATGTTGAAGCTGTTGTAATGCGCAATGTGAAGCGTGAGCTTATACCTACATATATGAACGCTGCAGATTTGCATATGATTAGTAGTGATTATGAGGGTTCACCAAACTCCGTGAAGGAGTGTATGTGTTGCAATACGCCTGTGGTTTCTACTCCTGTAGGGAATGTATTGGAGATGATAGGTGATATTGAAGGTGCGTATGTTACTACTGGATTTACTGCTGAAGAATTAGCAAAAGCTTGTGACAAGGTTCTTAAGTTGAACGTTCCATTTGAAGGACGTAATAAGTTTCTTGCCAAGGGCTATGGTATGGGTGTTGTAGCAGAAAGGCTAAAAAAAATATATGAAGAAGTTTTGAAATAGACCACTATGTACATTAGTGAAGATATATACTAGAAGAATTAGTTAATAAAATAGAAAATTACGGAAAATCATGGATGCAGCAATTATTACAACGTATCGTTGTCCAATGCGATGCAAAATGTGCAATATTTGGGACAATCCGACTACAATAGGTGAAGAATTTAAACCGGAGTTATTGGAAAAACTTCCGCGCTTAAATGATGTTAACATAACAGGAGGTGAACCTTTTATTCGCGAAGATATCGAGGATATAGTAAAAATTTTATTAAAAAAGTCAAATCGTGTGGTTTTTGCATCAAGTGGCTATTTCAGTGATCGTATTATTAAACTTTTTGAGAAATATAAGGACACTCCCCAGTTGGGTATTCGTATCTCCACAGAAGGGTTATCATGCAAAAATGATGAGTTACGTGGACGTCGGGGGGGATTTGACAAAGGACTTTCTACTCTGCTTGAACTTAGGAGAATGGGGGTCAAGGACGTAGGATTTGGCATCACCGTTTCCAATTATAATTCATCTGACATGCTTCAATTATATGAACTGAATCGTAACTTAAAGATGCAATTTGCTACTGCAGCTTTTCATAACTCTTTCTATTTTCATAAGTATGACAATGTTATTACAAACAAGGATGAGGTAATTGGAAACTTTGATGAACTGATTCAACGATTGATGAAAGAAAAGAGTCCAAAGAGTTGGTTTCGTGCATTCTTCAATCTAGGGTTGATTAATTATATTCAAGGTGGACGTAGAATGTTACCATGTGAAGCTGGTAATGAAAATTTCTTTATAGATCCGTACGGTAATGTATTACCATGCAATGGAATGGAGGAAGATAAATGGTTCGGTTCTATGGGTAATTTAAATGATAAATCGTTTGAAGAAATATGGAATGGAGAAGAGGCAAAAAAGGTTCGTGATCAAGTGGCTAATTGCTGTAAAAGCTGCTGGATGATTGGAACAGTTTCTCCTGTTATGAAGAAATATATACGACAAGTAGTTCCATGGGTTCTTAAAAATAAATTGAGAGTTATGAAAGGAGGAAAAGTAGATACTTCTACAATCCCATTTTTTCATGTGGGTAATAATGACCTACAGGGTCTTGAGAATTTCAATCCGAATCAATGTTACATTTGCGAAACAAAAGAAAGTAAGTAATGAAGATTGCTTTTATTGGAGGACGTACATTTCGCCACCCGGACGGTATAGCTACATTTATGTACAATTTGGCTACTGAATTGACAAAAATGGGTCATGAGCCGATAGTGTACTGTGAGAGTAACCATAATGGCGAAGAATGGGTGAATGGATTCAAGGTAGTACATCAGAAATCGTACAAGAGTGTAGCCCTCAATAAAATATTGTTAGGATTCAAGGCAACATGTAAATCCCTTTTCTTGGAAAAGAAAGTTAATGTATTTCATTATAATACGTGGCCACCATCTCTTTTATCAGCTCGTCTTCCTTGGCTATTAGGCCGTGTGTCTATTTTGCAAGGACATGGTTTGGAGTGGAAAAGAACCAAATATTCTCATAAGCAGCAAAAGATATTGAAGCTTATGGAAAAGATTACAGCACATTGGAATTGCAATCTCACAATGTGCTCACAGGAACAGACTGATTTTTTCAGGAATGAGTATGGATTAAATTGTAGGACAATAACGGGAGCAGTTAATTTTCCTAGAATTCAACAAAGGAGTAACATTCTTGAAAGATTTGGAATAAGGGAGAATAACTACATTTTATTTATGGGGCGTTTGGTACAAGATAAAAATCCGGATTATTTGATAAAAGGTTTTATTTCTAGTAATTTCAAAGAGAAACAACTCGTTCTATGTGGTGATAATCCTCAGTCGCCTGATTATGTGCTATATTTGAGAGAATTAGCAAGCGATTGTCCTAATGTGGTTTTTACTGGATCGGTATTTGACGCGGATAAAGATACCATATTTCGTAGTGCATGGGCTTATTGTTTACCTTCAACATTAGAAGGGCTTCCAATATCGTTACTGGAAGCGATGAGCTATGGAAAAATTTGTATAGCTTCGGATATTAAGGCAAACAAGGAGGCTCTTGGAGAGAGTGGAATATGGGTAAGACCAGAAAACGCTGAGGACATAACCACTCAGCTGGAAAATCTGTATGAACACTATGAAAAATTTGTTTGGCAAAAAGAGGCAAATCAAAAGCGATGTGCTGAATTTTTTTCCTGGAAAAATAAGGCAACGGAATATGTTTCATTTGTTAATGACATAAAGAAAAAAAAATATAGTAAACATAAATGGTGACCACTCAGTAAAATTTGGAAAATCCATTACAACGTTCAAAGACTTCACAAATCAATCCGACCAGAATAATGCGTCACATCTGTTAATTAAAATCATTAGTGTCCACTAAAAAAACACGATTGTTCTTTGAAATCATTGATATTTAATCTGTTATAATGAAATTTTGAGTCAACGGATTTGAATTTACCTTTGCGGTCATAATCAGACCATTATGCATAAGGACAAATACGTTTTCGCTCAATTAGTCGAGTTTTTGGATAGAAATCATTTTAACTACATTGTTCGTAAGTATCAAGGAGACAAATACATAAAGTCGTTCTCCTGTTGGAATCAACTGCTTGTAATGATGTTCGGGCAATTTGCAAAAAGCGAGAGTTTACGCGATTTAATTGTTGCTCTTGAAGCTCACTGGAAGAAATTGTACCATCTGGGTATGGGCAAGTCTGTTACAAGAAGTAATTTGGCTAAAGCAAACGAACAAAGAAACTGCAAAATCTTTGAAGAATTTGCCTATCGTTTAATTACAGAAGCACGCTCTAAGTGTACTGAAACTGTTTTTGGTTTCAAGGGTAATGTTTATGCTTTTGATTCTACAACAATAGACCTTTGTCTTGAGATATTTCATTGGGCAAAGTTCCGAAAACACAAGGGTGGCATCAAGCTTCATGTCTTGTATGATATTGAAGCACAGATTCCTGCATTCTTTCACATCACACCGGCAGGTGTAAATGATGTGAAAGCAATGCTTGGTTATGCAAACTTTTTTGAGACAAAATATTAAGCGACATTTGTAATTCCTTGTTTTTTAAATTTATACTGTTCCCAAAATTCATCAATAGTTAGATAGTCTAAGGCTGAAAATCTTCTTTTGTGA
>DUOG01000147.1 GCA_012838945.1 Acholeplasmataceae bacterium
CTCCATCTACCAGCGGCTAACAAAGGGCTGGTATGCTTGTTCTCCAATGAGATGCTTCTGCAACTTATAGAGCTCCATCCGAATTAACGTTTGATAGCTAACATGACGCTTGAGCCGGCGATGATAAAAGGTGCTCATCAATTTCTCTTCGAATTCCTGCACATAGAGCTTACGCCCCTGCTCTTTTAACAGGATAGCTCCACCATGTTGCTCAAAATTCTTTTTGCCAAGCATTTTTTTACCAATTAGGCTGAAGAGCACCCGGTCGGCAAGGATAGGCTTGAAAATCTCGGCGATGTCCAGGTTTAAGGTAAAGCGACGAAAATTGGTGGCATGTAGGAAGCCGATCCGGGGGTCGAGGTGAGTCTTATAGATCTCGGTTAAAACTTTCATATAAACCAGGGTGTTCCCGAAGCTGATTACTGCATTTAACGGATCTTCAGGAGGGCGTTTACTGCGGCTCTGATATTGAAAGTCTTTCTCGTTAATAATCTGGTTAAATGATTCATAGTAACGGGCCCGGGCGTTACCTTCAAGCGCCATAAGCTCTTCAATACTTTGTGCCTCACTACATTTTTCAGAAAGATCACTAATGGCGCTAACCTGCCCGGCAACATCTTTACCCCGGTTCTGGTAATAACGTAACACTTGCATAATATTGGCCAGGGACCCGGTAACAAATTGGTGGGCAAGCTGTAAACGGCTTTGAAAATTAAGGTAATGTTCAGCCTGCTTTAAGATCATATAGCCTGAATTATAATGCTCGCGCGGGTAGAAGCTGCCAACGTAGTTACCGTGATAGCCGAAAAAATGCAAGATGACCTCACTTTCATGGGCGAATTCAAGGAACTTTTTGTTAACATCTACCTCGCCGAAAATTAAGATATCGCGGACGCTGGCGATGGGAAAGTAACGTGTTGCCTCTTCTGTTTTGACGCAGATTGTGTTTCCTTTGCGACTTAGGCGCCCGCTTTGAAATAGATAAAGAGTTTTTTGCATGATGTTACTCTCCTTCACATTGTGATCTTCGTAATCTTCGACGAGGTTGGTTCGGCGAGCCAGGTGCATATGAACTAATCCTGGTGCCTTAAGCCCAGCAGAGTTCGGCATAGGCACATTTAGTGCAACGCTTGATCTTTTGAGGCGGCGGGGGCTGTTCTTTGTTTATCAGGGTGGTAATCTCTGTTTTGACTTGTGCGACCTGCTGTGACATGGCTTCATCGAGAACTACCCGCTCTTTGCGCCGTTCTTCAGGGAAGAGCAGCTCTCCTTCGGCCTTTATACCCATGGCGGCCAGTTCGTGCAGATAGAAAGCCAGCTGTAACCTGGCCGCCTCCTGGGCGCGGGAAGATTTTTTTACCTCTCCGACAACCAGCTGCTTATTACCCCGGCGGATCAGGTCCAGGCAAAGATGCCCCAAGCGGACCTCTTTTTTCTCTCGCCCGTAAGATTGCTGATCAACCAGCCGGCCTAAGGCAAGATAGACATTGTCTTCATCGGGGCAGATCTGCCGGGAAGCCAGCCAGGCCTGGCGGGGGCAGACGGTGTAGGCCTGGACCATGCTGCCGGTGACCTGGATGCCGTTTACCAAAATGTGGGCCTCCTCAAGATATTAAATTTAATCACAGGTTAATCGATTAAATAGTTTGATCCAAGAGGGA
>DUOG01000053.1 GCA_012838945.1 Acholeplasmataceae bacterium
CAAGAATTAAATCACGTTCATGTTCAAATGAGATTGAATCAAAATCAATGTTATTAACATCTGCACCTAGTAATTCTAGGGCATATTTAATTGCATCAGTATATTTACCTTGAAGTAAATTCAAGTTAAATAATCTTTCAACAATGTCCTTTAATGGCTCTAAGTTAGTAATGTCTGCATCTTCAGTTAGATAGACATCGATCGCACCAAGGTTAACTGCTTGTTGTAATACTTCAACTACTGATTTAACATCAGCAATTAAGTCATCCTTAGTTAATCCTTCGTATTCAACGATGAATGCAAGATCAGCCGGTACTAAATCTTTTGCAAAATCTAATGCAATTGGAAGAGCCTGTCTTAAAATAGTAGTACTTGTTAAATCGCGTAATGCTTCAATTACTTTATTAACTGTATCTTCTACTAAATAAGCATCTAATAATTCTTGGAAGTCGATATTGTCAAATGAGAAATCTTTATTTTTGATAGGGAATACAGCATCTTCTAAAATAACTAATAAGTTAGTATAAACAGAAGCTAATAATTCACCATCAGCTTTAAGATCAATCTCACGTGCATCAATCTTCGATAAATCAAAGTCAGCAAGTTGATCATCAACAAAATCGATAATATCAACTAATTTGATTTGAAGAAGTTCTAGTGAGAATAATTTAGTAATGATAGCGGTAACATGTGGACTACTATAATTAATATCTTCACCATCAAGGATTCCGATAACACCAAGATCAATTGCATCTTTGGCGATACCTAATAAGAGTTTTAAATCAGAAATGATAACTTCTTTATCGATATCAGCTAAGTCAGCGATTGGTTGTAAATCAGCATCAAGATTCTCTAATACAAATTTTTCATATGCATTAGGTAATACTTCTTTCAAAATTTGTGAATCAAGAACTAGATTTACTAAATCAATTACTGAGTAAGCAACGTTGTCTGTTAAGAAGCCAATAATATCTTCAGTAACTTTTTCAATAAATGGCTCAATATCAGCATATGTTGTGATTTCGATTTCTTCTAAAGCTATGATTTCTTCTACTTTACCGATAATTGCGACGATCAAATCAACTTCTTGTTGCCAATTTGATTGAATATGATCGAAGTCAATATCAGTAGTATCAATTTCTAATTGTTCGAGCAGAGTCTTAATTAATTCTGCTTCTTTACCACTAATGATATTAAGGTTCAATACCTTTTGAATTACATCTTGAACTGGAGCTAGATTAGTTAAATCTAATACTTCAATACCTTCATGGTAAACTTCAGCTAATCCTAATTCAATACCATTTCGTACGATGGCAGCAATGGCCATAAAGTCTTGAGCTAAAGCTTCTTTTGACACATTTTCAAGGTCAGCAACAAAACGGAATTCTTCAGGTAATAGGTCAACTACAAATGTATCAACAATAACCGGAAGGAAATTCAAGATTAGATCTGAACTCGCTACAACCTCAATAATTTGAGCAACTAGTTCAAGATTATCATCAGTAATATATTGTTTAATATCTTCTGGAGGAAGTTTAAATCCTTCTTCTTGTAAGATTGGCGATAAGATATCAATAATTTTGATTAAGTGTTCGCGTTCACCCGGATTCAAGTCATCTCCACGCCAAACAACTTCACTTAAGTCGATTGAATCAAAATCAATCTTGTCATCCTTATCGATATATCCACCAATGATTTTAATTAATCGTGCTTCACGATCCTTAATGTATTTAGAATCGAAGAAACGAGTAATTATCTCTTTCATAGCATCTGTATTAGCAAAATCAATATCTCCCTCACCAAAGACATTGAGTTCAGATAGTCTATGAACAATTTCAAGGATGTTTTTAATTTCATTAATTGTTTCTAACGAATCGTTGAAATCATCTTCATCAAAGATCTCATCAAGATCATCAGGTAATTGTTTTAATGCAATATCGTTGATGATACTTGGAAGTAAATTTGTAATAAGTTTTGATTTTTCACCGATTTCTAAAATATCAAGAATGTAATCAATGAATAGATTATTGTCAAGTAACTTCATGATGTCAAATTGAATGTTATTAAAGTCATCAACATTAACACCATCAAGTTTAATAATTTCAGCATAAACATCGATTAATTGATGAATATTTGTTTCTTCGTCTTTCCAATTAACATTACTTAAGTCGACATTAGTCATATCGAATAAATCGAAATGAGTAAGAGCAGCTGTAGCTAACTCAGTTAACTTACCATCGACTAAATGTAATGATAATATTTTGGATACCATTTCCTTAAAACGTTCTGTTGCTTTAAGGTCTGGATTGCCATCAAGAATACCTAGTTCTGCGGCATCTTTAGCAAGTGATAATAATACTAAGATGTCATCTTTTAAGTTTTCTGGCAAAATATCTTTTATCGAAATAATTCCCTTAAATACTTCAGGAATTTGAGTTTCTAAAACAGCATCACCAATCGAAGGTAATAAGTTTTTGAAAATGACACTATTCGCAAACTTATTAATGATGTTTTGAATAGTTGCATACTTGGTTTCATCAGTTAACATATCGTTGAGTAAATCCATTAGGTTAATGTCTTTAAGATCAGTAATACCTAATTTTTTGAATTCAGTATAAATATCAACGATTAATAGTAACTCTTCACGCCAATTGATGCCATCAAAATTGATTGTACCAACATCACCTAAGAAATCCTTTACTGCATCTAAGTTCAATGCAACATTAACCGCAATCGGCATAACTTTAGTAATAAATTCAGTGCTTCCTAATTCACTGACAATTTTGTTTAATACATCTGAATCAAGATCCAAGAAATTAAAATCTTCATCAGTAGGATTACCAAGTTCTAATGCATGTTTTGCGGCACGGATGATTTTTGGTAAATCTTGTTCCCAATCAATCTCAAATAGACCGGAAGTATCAATATTACTTTTTGAAACCGGACCTTTAATGATATCTTGGTCTAACGCAATTTCGATTGCTACTGGCAATAATTCTTGAATAAGAACTGATTTTGGTAATTGTTCTTCAAGAGTAGCAAAGGCTTCTTCGCCTAATTTCCAAATATCAATACCATCTTCAAAATCTTTGCTTACAGCATTGGCAATATCAACAAAACGTTCTAATTCTTGTCTGAGATAGATATTAGAGTTTTTTGTTTCAATTTTTGTCCAGCTGTCAAATAGTTTCTCATCAAGTGATAATCCAAGGCCAGAAATCTTACGCATGAAAGATTTGTCATATGCCTTAGCAAGATCAATGATTGCTTGAATATCAAATCCACTATTACCGTTAGCTAAATATACTTGCTCGCCTTGATCAGCTTCAGTAATAATTGGAACTAATTCCAAGGTTGATTCTTCAACATCTTTAACAACTGACAAAATACCAGTCAATGGTGTACAAATTAAAAGTACAAACAATAAACCTCTTAAAGCCCCAATACCTGCACCAGCTAGGCGCATCTTGCCTTGCTTCTTAGGTTTTTCTTCAGTCACAACGACTTTAGTTTTAATTTGTCCATCAACTTCGGTAACTACAACACTTGCTTCTTCATCAACAACTTCGGTTGTAGCGATTTCGCCACTCGCTTTCTTTGCTCTTCGTTTTTTACTACCCTTAATAATTAAACCAATAATGAAGGTAATAAAGCGAATAAGCGGTGCAAGGAAGAACAATACGAAAATAGTGCCTACCAAAAGACTAACCATACGGGCTAAGCCTTCCATGACACTCATCGCAAGTGCATAAGCACGAGTTCCCTCTGCAAAATTCAGAGTAATACCAGGAACCATGTCTGGTAGTTTTTCTCTGAGGAATGTAATAGCAATCTCCCTTAAGGTACCACCATCAACACCTAACATGCTAGCTAGTGAGTCCGAAAGAGATTGAGGCAGTTCATAGTCTAGCAGGACAGATCCATTGCCAAAGATTATCCATGCTATTCCTAGCAATACTAGGAGCCCTATGAAACATTTGATTTCACGTTTGAATCCTGCAAAAAGGCCCCATAACGCGAAAACAACTACTATTAAAACCATACCTAGATTAAAATAGAGCATTAAATCATTCATTATCATAATTCACCTCTTTTTTTTGTGACTCCTTCACATCTACCATTTTACCAAAATACAGTAAAATTAGCAAGTCAAATATGCATTTTTTATAATAATTATAGAAAACGCTTTTTTTTAGTTTTTTCATCAATTCTAAAATACGTCAATACCATACTTTTTTAGGGTTCATTCTACATCTTTTTTAAGGTATTAAGCCCTTATTATTTAGATGCTTATTTACAATTTCTCTTATTTTTTGATTAATTACATATTAAAAAAATATCGCTTTCTTTACGGTTTAACAACGGAAAAAATCGCGTAAAAAGCATATATCAGAATATAATAAAAACCGCCCTTTTTAGAGCGGTTCATGGAGGTTTGGATTGGGTTGATTTAAATCTTTTTTAGCCTTTTTAATGCTGCATCGGTTAACCGAAGAGCACCCTGAACAACTACCACAGTAGTTTCCAGCCTTCATATTTCTTACTTGACGCACAATTAGATACCCTACATAAAGGGCAATGATTGCGCCAATAATTATTTTTATATACATATTTTTGTTCCCTTCGAAATCAATTTTTAAAATAAACTACCAATTTGGAAGACTAAGAATGAAGCAAACCAAGCAAATAGCAGTTGGAAAACAAAGATGAATGCTGTCCATTTTGCTGATTTCAATTCCTTAGCAATAACAGCTAAAGCTGCCACACAAGGAGTATAGAAGAGGACAAAGATCATCATTGAATAAGCATTCAACGATCCAAAGCCCATTCCTTCAAGTAGCATTTGCATAGTGTTCACTCCAGCAGCAGTATCGATATTAGCAATCCCTAGAACGATTCCCATACTCGAAACTACTACCTCTTTGGCGGCAAGCCCAGCAATCAAGGAGATTCCAATTTGCCAGAATCCTAGTCCTAATGGAGCCAATAACGGCGCAATAAACTTACCGATTGAAGCCCCAAAACTTAGTGACATATCTTCAACATATCCGGTAGTCCCAAAGTTTAAAATAAACCACAATAAGACTGATGCCAAAAAGATGGTTGTACCAGCCTTTGAAAGATAGGATTTAACATTTTCCCAAACATATAAAATGATACTATTGGCATTTGGTGTTTTATATTCTGGTAATTCAATTAAGAGATTATTAGTCTTAGCTTTTTTGTTAACTTTCTTTTCAACTTTAGTAGCTAAATAGGCGGTAAACAAGCCCATAACTAATCCAATCACATACATCGAAAAAGCCGCCAGTGCTGCATATTTACCAAAGAACATGCCTGATAACAACACATAAATCGGAATCTTAGCACTGCATGACATAAATGGTGTAATAAGAATTGTCTTTAAACGGTCACGTTTAGTGTCAAGGGTACGGGTCGCCATAATCGCTGGTACCGTACATCCAAAACCTAAAAGCATTGGAATAAAGGCTTTTCCTGATAAACCAATTTTATTCATAATGCCGTTCATAACATAGGAGACCCGGGCCATATATCCGCTATCTTCTAAAAAAGCAAGCGCCAAAAACAGAATCGCAATATTAGGCAAGAAGGTTAAAATGGTACCAACACCAGTAATTATCCCATCAACAATTAGTGAGGTTAAAACTTCACCAGCACCAATACCTAAAAGGCTATCGGCTGACCATTCACAAAAACTTTCTAACCAGCCTTCAAAGACTCCTTTGATTGCATCGCCGACAATAAACGTTAATAGGAAGACAAGGGCCATCAAACCAAAAAAGATTGGAATTCCCCAAATTTTATGGGTTAAAATGCTATCAACTTTTTCAGTTAAACGGGACTTACTTTCCTTGTTAACCACTACTTCTTCAATAACTTTTTCAATGAAATCATACTTTTGGTTGATGATGTCACTTTCATAACTACAATCAATAATATCGGAAAATTCTATTGAGCAATTGCTCATTACTTCTTGATCATTTTCCAGTAACTTTATAGCATAAAAGCGCGCATTTGTTAGGTTTGGGTCTTGCTTAATCAGTCTATCGGTTAGCACATTTATCTTGTTTTCTAAGTCATCCCGGTACTTTAAAACAAGCTTTTTCTCCCCTTCTTCTTGATGATGCGATACCGCATGCATTAAGATGTCGAGCCCTGTTTTTCGTTTGGCACAGACCGGAATAACCGGAATGTTCAACATTTCATGGAGACGATGAACATCAATTTCCATGCCTCGTTCTTCAACAATATCCATCATGTTAAGAGCTAAAACAATTGGTTTTCCTGTTTCAATTAGTTGTAAAGCAAGGTATAAATTTCGCTCTAAATTTGATGCATCAGCCACATCAATAATAATGTCAACATCATCACTTAAGATAAATTGTCTGCTTATTTTCTCTTCAATTGAATAGGAAGTTAGACTATAAATACCGGGTAAGTCTACCAGTTTATATATATGATTATGATGCTTAAAAGCACCCTCTTTTTTCTCAACTGTTACCCCGGGCCAGTTGGCAACCTTTAGTTTAGCACCGGTATAAGCATTAAAAAGGGTTGTCTTTCCACTATTGGGATTTCCAATAAAACCAACCCGTAGTTCCTTTGGTTCTTGGGTATAACTTTTTATTTCTTTTGACTTATTCATTTTTCGAGCGGCCTCTCATTCGTCGTCTTTTCATCCTACAACAGCTATCTTCATTTACACAAGATGAGCTATCGCTACATACACCAATTTGTTCGGCCAAATCCTTTCCTATCGCTAGTCTGGTTCCTCTCACCATAAAGATGATAGATCCATCGAATACTTCATTAATTTTACGAACATTGGTCCCTTCGATTAATCCCATCGATTCTAGTCTTTGCTTAATTGGTTGGTCAAGCATTAACTTTTCAATTCGATACCGCTTTCCAACTTGAGCATCTTTTAAAGTCATTTTTGTCGATCCTTTCTAGTTAATATAGGCACTTAACACCTGCTATTTGATATACTCTTCAATCGCTTCTAACATTTTTTCAGTAATAATATGTTCCATTCGGCAGGCATTAATTGATGCCTCTTCATGAGAAAGACCTAATGACTTTTCTAAAAAATAAGTTATCATTTTATGTTTATAATATAATGCTTGAGAGATCTTTTTGCCCTTCTCGGTTAAGTTTATATGACCATAAGTTTCTTTATTAATCAGACCATTATCTTTTAAACGATTCATTGCCTTGGTCACACTTGGTTTAGTAATTCCCAACTCATCTGATATATCAACCACATGAGCGTGACCATGATCCTGTTCTAAAACATAGATGGTTTTTAAATACATTTCTAAGGATTTATTCATTAGTTCCTCCCCAAAAAATAAAATGTTAGCCTTGGCTAACTTGCATTTTACCACTACACTTTTTGATTGTCAAATGAATATATAATAAAATATCGGCACCCCCAATATTGTAGGTGCCGATATATATAATCAGTTTACTTAACTAAATTGTATGTCCTAAAGAGGCCATAATTGCTTTTGTTAAAGTTGATGTGTCATTGATTTCAGCCCATACAAGTTCTTGATCATATGCAGTTTCAGCTTCATAGAAGTCAATGAATAACTGACCTTCTAGTTCATAATCAACGGATGTCATATCTAAACCTTCGAGTGGAGATGGTTTATCGATGCCATTAGCATATGCAATAATCGCAGGGAAGTATGCATCTGCAAAATCACGATTTGGATCTCCAGGAGCTGCGTTGTATGACTTGATATAGTTACCTACAACAAGACCTTGTTCTTTATCATCTGGACTTAAGAATAATGCACGAGTTTCGTTACCGAAGTCAATTAACTTACCAACATCTTTCGCATTATTCTTTAAGGTTGTTTGATCTGTGTAATCGTAGATTAAAACATCTGATTCATCTTTTGGATTATGTTCCTTAAGAATTAATTCAAGTTGTTCGTTAA
>DUOG01000054.1 GCA_012838945.1 Acholeplasmataceae bacterium
AAAAGATTATTTGTATGTAAAAAGTTCCACACATTTATTGCTACTTCTTTTGATGAATCAACTATAACAGATTCATTAAAATAACTTTTAATTTTATCTTTTAAAAAACTATAATGGGTGCACCCCAAAATAACTACATCACTTTTAGGGCATGCTAGTAACGTCTTATCGATAATTGGATTATTCAAATCGCCAGTTTCCACCAGCCTTGCAAAATCATAACAAACACAGCTATTAAATTGATAATCAGATAGGTTTCTTTCATAATTTTTACTCTTTACCGTAACCTCGGTTCCAAGTAGGAGAATCGACTTAATATCTTTGATTTTTAAAATGTGGTTAATTGTTGGCGAAATTACATCAAAAAGGGGAATATCGTATCTAACTTGTAACTGATCGATAAACGTACTAACTGTATTGCAAGCAATAACAACTAACTTCACTTCTACTTCTTGAAAATAATTAATTATTTGGTTAACGTAAGATAAAATTTCTTCATTTGTTTTTTCTCCATATGGAAAATGCTTCTCATCGGCATAATAGATAAAATCTTCATAAGGTAATAATTCTTGTAAGTGAAGTAAAGTTGATAGTCCCCCAATACCTGAATCAAACACTGCTATGGGATTCTTTCTGTTCATATCTCTTCTCCTCTTTAACAATTCAATAAATAATATACCATATTTGACAATTAATGCTGAACTTAAATAATAAAAAATGGCCCCTAAGGGCCACCATTATAGGAGTGGTTACTATATGGTTAAAATGGTAACTATATAAACTAATTAATTCTATCGCTTATTTGACCAGTTGGACGCACTCCAGAGATTTTGAACACTGGAAAGCCATCCTTAAAAAGAACCATCATTGGAGTGGTTTTTATTTCGAGATCAATCTTATATTGAGTAGCATCATCAATATCAATCTTTCCAACAACTACTTTGTCACCGAAATAACTGGCTAGGCGTTTCAAACTAATCAGACCAATTTTACACAACCAACAATTATCAACCATAAATTCAACTAATACTAATCTATTTTCTGCGATACACTTTTTAATATCATCTTGGTTAAAATCAAAGACATTCATCTAATCACCAAGACAATTATATACCTTGCTCTCGCAATAATTTGTCAAAAAATGAATGTGTTTTACTTCTTTTAATATTTTTCAAATTTTTTCACTAAATTTCTTAATCCTTTTGGATAATAATTCTTTATTGTCCCGTTTACATTTTTACCAAAACCTAAAGCTACTCCATTAACACTTATTAAAGCATATTCTTTATTGATAATTTGACTTGTTATTATTTCATAGCCGGCTAAATAATCACTAACTTCAGAGTCTTCTAAACTATAATTAATGACATTTTTGTAATTGCTTATTGAAAAAGCATGAGAAAGTTGATGATCTATCATAAAACGGCGATATTTATTAAAGGATCCAACTTTAACCCCGGCTAGCATAACTTTAAGATTATCAATTGGAGGTAGCGAAAAAGGTATCAAGTGAAAATTATCTTTTAGTAAATAAATATTATGATAATTTATATCTACTATTACTTGTCCCAGTTCTTCCTTTAACTCTTTGATAACCGAACTTGAAATTTTGGATCTAGGATATTTATAACCATAATGAACAGCAGTTTCTAATGTATTCTCCATTACTGCAATAAAATGACCCTCACCAATATTTTTATGCGGCCATACACGCCTTGCATATTCTAAATCGATTGCTGGAGAGGTATTTTGCTTCACTTCATCCCTTACTTCAACAAGTTTAAAATCAGGATGTTCCCTTAAAAAGTTTTTAACAACTTCTTCATTTTCTTCAATGGCATAAGTACATGTTGAATATACTATCTGCCCTTTTTGTTTTACTAACTGAGCAGCTACTTTTAAAATATCATTTTGACGAATGGCACAACTTAAAACATTGGTTATATTCCAGTTTTTAATCGCTTCTTCGTCTTTTCGAAACATTCCTTCACCACTACAAGGGGCATCAACAATAACTAAATCGAAGAAATTCTTATAATCTTTTAAGAAGTCTTCCGGTTTGTTATTAGTGACGATAGCATTTTGATAGCCAAGTCGTTCTATATTTCCTGCTAAAACTTTTGCACGATTAAAGTTAATTTCATTTGCTATTAGGAAACCACTGTTTAATTTACTCAAGATTTGAGATGTTTTTCCTCCTGGAGCAGCACAAAGATCTAAGACTTTAAAATCTTCTTTGACTTCTACTGATAGAGCTGGTAATGCGGCAGAGGGCTCTTGAAGATACATTGCACCGCCATGAAAATATGGATGATTACCGAGCAGCCAATGATGAGGAATAAAATAAAAGTTCTCATCAAAAGGAACCTGCTTTAAAGAGGTATCAAAACTATTTAAAAAGTCTTCAACCTTTATTTTTCTCGTATTAATTCTAAGTCCTCGCGTCGGTTCTTCATTGGTTATTGATTGTAAAAATATCTCATATTCATCTTTTAATAATGTTTGCATTCTATTAAGAAAATCTTCTGGTAATTTCATCATTTTGATCAACCTCTTAACTATTATAGCACTTTTTCGTTCAAATACCCTAAATTATTACTTTTTTGGTTCAAATAATAAGTAGAAAAAATGTTTTTTTGGTATAATAAGTAAGGTGATTACATGAAAGTCCTAGGTGTTATTGTTGAATTCAATCCCTATCATAATGGGCATCGCTTCTATTTAGACCAAGCAAAGGCTTTAATAAAACCCGATGTAATTATTGCTATATGTTCAACTAATTTTACGATGAGAGGCGATATCGCCGTCTGTGATAAATTCACAAAGACCCAAATGATGCTTTCTGAGGGAATCGATCTTGTCATAGAGTTACCAACAGTTGATGCCGTTCAAAGCGCTGATTATTTTGCGATGGCATCTGTTACAATTTTAAATAAGATGGGAATAACTGATTTAGCCTTTGGTTCAGAAATTACTGACCTAAAAGACTTAGAAAAATTAGAGCAGCTAATGCGAAAAGATGAGTTTAATCATCGGTTAAAAAAACATTTAAAGCGCGGAAACAGTTATAAAGTTGCTCATGCTGAAACTCTTAAAGAGTACTTCCCTAAAGATGATTTATCAAAACATTCAAGCAAGCCAAATGCGACCCTGGCTATTCAGTACTGTCGATACGCTCGCTTAATAAATCACTCTATTAGACTTCATCCACTCAAGCGTTCTGATGCTAGTGATGATATTACCAGTGCTAGTAACATACGTTCTCTTTTATTAAATGGAGAAAACCCACAAAAATATTTACCAAAACCTAATAAAAAGTATCGGTTCATTGATCAGAAAAAAGCCTATGATACTTTCTATCAATTGTTAAAATACAAATTACTAGTTATTAATGAAAATCTAGATGATCATCATGGCGTTACGGAAGGAATTGAAAACTATTTAATCAAAGGTCTAATGGCGACCGAGAACTTTGAGGAACTTAACGATTATTTAAAAACTAAACGATACAGTTTAAGTCGACTACACCGCTTGATGATCTACATTCTTTTAGATATTAAAAAGATAAACTATCCAAAAGATTATTATTTGAGAATACTTGGATTCTCTAAAACTGGCGAACAATATTTACGTACTTTACCATCAAACATTAAAAATCAAATAATCACTACTTTTAAAAATATAACTTCTACTGATGCTTTAATCGAACTTAAAGCAACCAAACTATATGGTATTCTTAGTGGCAACCATCAATTATATTTACAAGAATATCAAATACCATTGAAAAGAAAGGAATGATAATATGACAGTTGAAGATATTAGAGCTAGACTCGAACAAATCGTTGACCCATCTTTAAAAAAGACATTAAAAGAAACCGAAGGAATTAAACACATCGGAATCGATGATGAAACCAAGACCCTTGTTTTGATTGTTGCGATGGGAACTACCGGAGGAGATGAAGAGCGCACCTTACGTCGTGAAATTGCGAAAGCAGTTAAAATCGACTTAAAGTTTTCTGGTCTCAAATTAGAATTAGAAGAATTCCGCGTCAATACAAGTATTGCCAAATTACCTATAAACTTTGTAGGAATCATTAGTGGTAAAGGCGGCGTTGGAAAAAGTAGTGTGGCTGCCAATCTTGCCTACCGCTTAAAACAAAAAGGTAAAAAAGTAGCTTTAATTGACGCCGACATTTATGGTTCTAGCATCCCTTCAATCATGGAAACTGGACCAGTCACCCTATATTTAAATGATGACAAAAAAATAATCCCTTACTCTAAAGATGGGATTCAAATTATTTCTACTGAATTCTTTACCGAAGGAAATAAACCAGTAATTTGGCGAGGAGCTCTCCTTAATCAAATGATGAACCACTTCTTTTATGATGTTAATTGGGATCGTAATCTTGAATACGTCATCATTGATTTCCCTCCAGGAACAGGTGATGTTGCCTTAGATGTGAAAAATATTATCCCTCAAGCTAAAATGATTTTGGTAACTACTCCTCATCCAAGTGCGAGTCATGTTGCAATCAAAGCTGGACTTGCAAGCCAACAATTTAACCATGAAATTATTGGTGTTGTTGAAAATATGTCTTACTATATAAATCCTAGCACTCAGAAGAAAGAATTTATCTTCGGTGAAGGTGGCGGACAAATGGTTACTGCAGCTTTAGATACAGAATTACTAGCTCAAATTCCTATAGGCCAACCGAAATATCGATTAGGTCTTTATGAGATTGATGAACCAATCGGTAAAATATATTCTGATCTTGCCGATTACGTTATTTTATCCTTTGAAAAAGAGTAAAAAAAGCCCGTTTGGGCTTTTTTATTTTAATCTGAATCATCAGTATAAGTTTTTACTTCAGTAAATAGCTCCTTAGTTAACTTTTCAATTTCTTCCGCAAGCGCTGCTTTCTTTTCCTTAGATTTAGGATCCATGATAAATTTACCATTTTCATATAATAAAATGTCATCAACTTTAATTCCTTTAGGTAATTTATCTACTGCTACGCGCATCATTTGACCATTTTCAAATTTAATAAAAGCAATATTCCCAATGATTTGTTCAACAAATGCTTCCATATTAATCTCTCCAAGGATCTGATGGTGCAACATTTTCAATAAGTTTACCATCTTTTATGCAATTAAATTGATAATTTTCACCATCACATATAACAATGATATGACCGAGATCACGGGTTTGATAAAGGTCAATTCTGGCTTCTTTTAACCGTTGCATTGCGGTTTCATGAGGATGACCAGTACCTGAGTTTGTTGTTGTAGTGAGGAGTCCGTATTTAGCGCCAACTGCTGCTAGAAACTCACGACTTGAAGAACCACCGGAACCGTGATGTCCAACCTTTAATACGTCAGCACTTAAATCTAAACCTGATGCTAAGGCTCTATTTTCAGCTTCATCGCCACCAAAACCACCATCACCAGTAAACATAAAACTATTATTTTTATATGTTAATTTAACCATTAAACTGCTGGCATTAACATCACTTACACTCTTATTTGCAATTGTCAATAAAGCTAGATCTTTAAACTTGAAGATATAATCACCCGGTTTAGGGACTTGAATAGTTAGCCCCGCATCTTTAATTGCTTGGATAGTATTTAAGTATTGAGTGTTTGTTCTAGTTTTGGCACTAAAATAAATATTTTTAACAGTGTAATTGGTTAAAAGCATAGGCACCCACTCATAGTGATCTGAATGTGGATGACTAATTACTAAATAATCAATTGTGGTAATACCTAAATCGTTTAAATAATTTTTTATTGTCTTATCGCTATTTTGACCACCATATAAGCCTTTGCCGGCATCAATCATCAATACTTGATCATTAGGCAGTTCAATAAGAATGGCATCACCTTGACCGACATCAATAACATGAACCTTTAGAAGTCCATCATTATCATCAGGAAGATCATTCCCGTTATGCTTAGCAATAGTGATTAGATAAGTATATTTTTTGGTGATTGCTTTGTAAGTTACTAAGACTTCTAAAGTAACTTCAACATCTTCTTCAAATTGAGTAACAACACCATCATTAGTTAAGGCATCTTGATTGTTACTTTGATAACTAACTTGGGCATTAAAGTCTTCAAAAGTAGGGAAATTGATATCTTTTGTTGTAGTTTTCGGAATGGTCGTATCAAGTTCCAATTCAATTGCTTCAAAGACCATTTCATTAGTTAAAGCTAAAACTTTAACCTTAACATCTTTACTATAGAAAGTATTACTGGTGGAGCGAACAACACCTACTTTGATAGTGACAACCGCATCATTTATACCGCGGTTTACTTCACCTTCATCAGAAATAATGTTTACATTGGTTGAAACAAATTTTGCTTCAAATTCATCTGTATAAACCGAATCAAGCGTTGGCCATACCAGATCTGTCTCAACTTCAGTTGGCATTTTATCAACTAAATTATTTATGGCCGCTACAACTTTAGGGTCAGTCGTATTGTTTCCAGTACAACCCCCAATTGCAAATAACGCCACAAATAATAGTAGTAATTTTACAATTTTTGATACTTTAATGTGCATTCTAATTTTCCTCTCATCTTTCAAATGTACTTTTGTCTTATTAATTATACCATTTTTCGTTACCGATTAAAAATAATACGCAAATTTTTTCCTGAAATGAAAAAAAAGGCTTAAAAAGCCTTATTCTTCATCATCTTCATGATCGTGATGACAGCAGTGTTCACAGTCTTCGTCATCACATTCTTCTTCTTCATCATCTTCATATTCTTCTACATAATGGTCAAGGGCATTTTCAATCATTTCCCATTCTTCATCAGTTTCAATTGATTCTAATTCGCCAATACCATTTGGACCTTCGATGTAGCTAGCGGCGTTTAATTCAATTTCTTCATCGCCTTCTTGATCAGTAGAATAGAAGATTACATAATCTTTGTCAAAAGCATCTGAATGGAATGTAAATAAAATTGTAAATACTTGTTCTTTACCTTCTTCATCGGTAAGAATCATTTGACGATCGGTGATTTTTGATTCACTCATAATTTTTTCTCCTTCTTAGGACTGTCTAAGTAAGATTGTAATATAAGTCGAGCTGCTAGAGCATCAATCTTATCCTTCCTTTTCTTCCTACTTAAATCAGCATCAATTAATATTTTATTAACTTGAACACTAGTTAAACGTTCATCGACAAGAATGACCGGTTTTTTAGTCTCTTCTTCGAGCATAGTTTTAAACGTTTGAACATAGGTTGATTGAAAACCTAAAGTACCATCCATGTTTTTCGGAAGGCCCAAAACAATTTTGTCAACTCCGCGATTTTCTACTACCATTTTAACATAGTTTACCGCCTTTTGCAAATCATTTTCTTTAAAATGATATGTTTCTAAAGCAGTAGCAATAATACCACTAGGATCACTAATTGCCATCCCTACCGTTTTTGTCCCCAAATCCAAACCGAGGTAAATCATAGTTGTTCCTCAATCTCTTTTTCGATTAATAAAAGGGCAGAATCTACTTTAGATACGTCTCTTCCACCTGCTTGAGCAAAATCGGGACGGCCTCCTCCATTACCACCAGTAAATTGAGCAGCCTTTTTAACGAGATTACCACAGTGAATTTTATTACCGCGAGCTTTAGCGACAAAGGTGATTCTTTCACCAGCAACACTAGCGAAAACTACGACGATATTATCATAATGGGCAGCAATTTTATCAACTAAGTCTTTAACGATGGTAACATCAAGATCTTCAACTTTAGCAACTAAATATTTTCCTTGAGGTAGGGTCTTTACCAATTCTAAATACTTAGCATAATCTCCTGAACCTTGATTACGATAGGCTTGATCATAGGTCTTTTCTAAATCTTTAACAATTTGCTTTAGATTTTCATAATCTTCATGCTTTTTGATAATGTATGAATAACTAGGTTCTACACTATCCTTAGCCTGATAATCAAAGGTTAGGTTAACACCTATATTTTGCCCATCTTTAATAATATTATGACCTTTAGTGATTAATGATTCCATTTCTTTGTTAAGATTATTGGTAACCTTTTTCAATTGGCCAGGGATTTGATCATATGTAGCTGCTTCAATTCTAAAGATTCCTGAACCTTTAGCCTCCACATTGGTAATCGCAAAGTCCATAATGTCTTTTGTATTAGCCACATGAGTACCACCACATAGTTCTAAACTATCCCCCATCGCAATTACTCTAACCTCTTCACCATATTTTTCTCCAAATAGTGCTTGAGCCCCCTTAGCCTTAGCTTCCTCAAGACTACTTCGGCTAACCTCTACTTGATGGCCATTTCCAATAGCCTCTTTTACTATTTGTTCAATTTTAATAATTTCTTCGGTAGTTGGTGATTGATAATGATTAAAGTCAAAGCGAAGATAAGTATCAGCTACTAACGAACCTTGTTGATGAACGTGATTACCTAAAACTTTTCGTAAAGCATCGTTTAACAAATGGGTTGCTGAGTGATTAGCCATAATACGTTTCCTTCTGAGGACATCAACCACTAATTCTACTTGATCGCCAACAGAAATTGATCCATCATTTATCCCAACCAAATGAGCATTTTGTTCATTAGGGAGTTTAACTGTGTCAATAATTTTATATTCGTGATTGTTAACAATTAAAAGACCAGTATCACCTATTTGACCACCACTTTCACCATAGAAAGGTGTTTGTTCGGTGACCACTAAACCATTATTAGTTAGGGTATCAACTCGTTCACCATTGTCAAACAGTCCTATGATCTTTGTCTGTAAACGTAATTCTTCATAGCCTTTGAAATTTACCGTATCTTTAAAATCTAAATAATTTTGATTTTGAAGATTCATTGATTGTTCACTCTTTTGAGCTTGGCGAGCACGTTCTCGTTGTAATTCTAGTTTTTCTTTAAAACCTTCTTCATCAACTTCAACATTATATTCACTAGCAACTTCTTTTGTTAGTTCCAATGGGAAACCAAAAGTATCATAAAGCAAGAAGGCAACATCGCTAGTTATCATTCGATTAGGATGTTCTTCAATTAATTCAATTAGCCTTTTCTCACCAGAATCTAATGTTTGAAGAAATTTCTCTTCTTCTTGTTTGATGATTCGTTCAACCAGTGGAGCTTGTTCTAAAACATTCGGATAAAAAGAATGCATCATGTCAGCTACTACTTGTACCATTTTGTATAAGAATGGTTCATTTATCCCTAATTTCTTGCCAAACCGAACCGCTCTTCTTAAAATTCGGCGAAGAACATAACCGCGACCCTCATTTGATAAGACCGCACCATCACTTATCGCAAAAGTTACACTTCGGATGTGATCAGCAATAACTTTGAAAGCACTCTGACCTTCATAAGGGATTTTAGTATATTCTTCAATAAATTTAATTAATGGGAAAAATAAATCCGTTTCATAGTTTGTTGGAACATCTTGTATGACACAAGCAAGTCGCTCGAGACCAGCTCCAGTGTCAATGTTTTTACTTGGAAGTTCTTGATATTGTTCTCTTGTCAATCCTTCTTTAGCATTAAATTGACTAAATACAATATTCCATATTTCTAAATATCGATCATTTTCAATATCTTCCTTTATTAGTTCGATTCCTTTATTTTCTGGATCATATTTTTCACCGCGGTCATAGAAGATTTCGGTACAAGGACCACAAGGTCCTTCACCAATCTCCCAGAAGTTGCCGGATAACGGTATTAAGTGATCGGCAGGAATTCCTAAACTAATCCATTTTTCACGAGTCTCGTGATCAGTTGGATAATATGTCATATATAATTTATTGATATCAAAACCAAAAAACTCAGGACTTGTTAAAAGTTCATAAGCCCATTCTAAAGCCTCATTACGAAAATAATCGCCAATTGAGAAATTGCCTAACATTTCAAAAAATGTATGGTGACGAGGAGTTACTCCAACATTTTCAATATCATTAGTTCGGAGAGACTTTTGAGCATTCACCATCCGAGGATTATTTGGTTTTTCTCGCCCATCAAAAAACTTTTTCAATGGAGCAACACCAGCATTAATCCAAAGCAAAGTAGGATCATTATGAGGAATGAGCGATGCACTTGGGATAATCTCATGGCCCTTACTCTTAAAGAAGTTAAGCCACATTGTTCTTATTTCATTACTTGTCATTTTTTTCATATGTATATACACCTCATACTTATTGTTATTATTTAACATTTTTCCAAAATAAAACGTCCCCATTATAACATAGGAACGATTTATTCGCGGTACCATCCTAATTCCTAAACAAATCACCTAGTGATTTGCTTAAGCACCTTTTTTCTGGTAACGTCAGAAAGACGGGAATGATTAGTTCCACTCAAAAGTAGCTTCGAAAATAACTAGATGGGATTTTTCATCAACCAATCGCTTTCTAACATCATCATTATTTTCTACTTATCTTTATCAACATTTTGTTTATTTACTTTTTATTTGCTTGTTTTAAAGCCTTTTGGGCTTCTTTTAATCTTGCTCGTTCAGCTTCACGAGCTTCTTTCTTTAATTGCTTAATTCGATCTTTTTCTTCTTGTTTACGTTTTTCGATAACTGCTAACATTTCATATGAATGTTCAATTATATTAAAGATAACTTCTTCAGGGAAAACACCACGATTAGTTAATTTAAACCAGTTCTCTCCCTTAGGTGTTTTTGCTTTAGTGATGTCTGGATATTTTACAATCATGTTTATAATTTCATCGAGTTCAGCCAAGAAGTGTAGATTATAACCAGAACGTGTATTTACTGCAATTAAAAATGGTTGTTTATTATGAATAAATTTATAGTTAGTTTGTTTTTCATTTACAGAAAATGATACTCCTGGAATTGAACCTGCATAATTAATAACTTCAATGAAACTTGGTTCAATAATCTTAGCTGGTTTCTTAGGTTTAGCTGGTTCAACGACTTCAGGCGTCGCTTCTTTTTCTTCTACTTTTGCTGCTTCCTCAGCTTCTAGTTTTGCTGCTTCTGCTAGAGCTTTGGCTTCTTCAGCTTTGGCTTCTTGTTCTTTGATTTCTTTAAGATTTTCTAAAGCCTCTTGATATGCTCTTTGATAACAGCTATCATATATTTCTTTCATTTCTTCTTCAGTTAAATCACGTTTAACCTCAACTTCAACTACTTTTTCAACGATAACTTCTTTTGGTTCTGCTTCAATTTCAACTACTTTTTCACGAGCAGTTAGTGGAACTTCTAAAAGTAAACTTTCACGGTTGAAAACACGTAAGAAATAAAGAACTGCTAATACTGCATATAGAATAAAAAACAAGAATAGTAATAATACAGAAAATTCAACTTTGAAATTAACATAACGGAAAGTAGTATATAAAATACCAGCAATCGCATTAACACATAAGTAAATAACTACTAAAGTAATATCAGCAATCAAATGTTCTTTTCTCTTTAAAGCTGCTTGAATGCGTGGGAAAAAGAATACTAAGAACACTGAAACTAATAATACGATAATATTAAAGGCGATCAAACCACCCCAAACATTTGTTCCTAAGTTTACTGTACCACCAGCGAATAATAAGTAAATACTATAAGTACAAATACTTATTAACGAAACAAAGAATGGTAAATAAGTGCTAATAGCAACAGTTTGAGGAATGCCATCTTTTTGATTGGCTTTATAAAGTAATAACGTTGGATAAACAAGGGTTCCTAGTAATAAGATCGGAAGGACAATAAATTTGAAAATCAATTCAAATTTATACCAACCAAAGAAAACATTATACGGAAAGATAACTAATAATGATAGGAATAAACTAACACCAAATAATATTGTCAATAACTGTTTTTGTTTTGGTAGTAAACGTTTATCTTTATCATCAACTAATACCACTTCTGATAATAGTTGTTCTTCTTCGGCTGCTTCTTTTTCAATTTCAGTTACACCCGCAAGCGCTTGGGCTTGATGAATATTTAAAACTTTATAAACGCCATTTTTTTGGAAAAGACCACTAAGGTAATATCCATTAGCAAACAAGGCAACAACTGCCCCCGCAAATAACACAACCGATATCTCATCATGTACATAGTTTGATGCAAGTTTATAATTCCAATAAAACATTACACCACTGACAATAACTAACACTATGCCGATGATAACATCTAAACGAATGTGTTCTTTAAGTGGAAGTCGTGATTGAGTCTTCGGTAAAGTAACTCCAAAGAAGCCAGCGACGATTGCTAAAGCTACCATAAATGCCAATCCTAGGGAATATAAAGCTATATTCTTGGCAGGATCATATCTAGTAATTAAGTATGCACCAAAAACAAACGCCGATACAAAGTAGCTAAGCAATGGATAAAAACTAACAACTGCAATAATTTTAGATGAATCCTCTTTATTCTTGACTTGTCGATTTTTCAAGATGTGAGGATATACCATCAATCCAATGATTAAAATTGGTGCTACCACAAATTTAATTATTGATTCGATAAGTGCGTTTTTTAAACCAAAGGAATTGAATGGTAAAACAACCAATAAATTAACAATAATCGCTAAAATAAAAATTGCTTTTAAAATTCTCTTTTGTTTTTTAGATAACATAAAACACCTCTTTTAAGAATATCTTTTAAATATCCCAATGATACATATATTTTAACATAAACTAAATTATTTTGGTAATTAATTACTAAACAATTTACATTTTTCGACGATTATTTAATCAATTTCACTATTTTTTATTATTTGTGAGCGATTTTTAATGATATAACGAATGATAGTTTGAATAATAGCAAGAACCGGAACCGCAATTAACAAGCCAAAAATGCCCATTAAGGCGCCGAAAAAGGTCATAGAGAGTACTACTAGGATTGGATGGGTTTTAACTCGCCTACTTTGAATAAAAGGGGTTATTAAGTTGCTTTCAACAAGTTGAACTATCGCCACAATTATAATAACGGAGATTGCTTTATTAGTTGAATATGATAAGGCATATATCGCAACTACTGCTCCTCCTAAATATGGTCCAAGATAAGGAATTACATTAGTTATTCCAATTATTAATCCCATAAGGAGCGAATAATCTAAGTCTATGATTGAAAATAAAATCCAACATATTACCGACATCAAAAACATTACTAGAAAAACACCTTTAAAATATGCCTCCATCGTATGTTTAATCTCAACGAGGAACGTCCTCAAATTGGTATAATGATTGACGGTTACAAACTTTTTTATTAGATTTTCAATTTTTTCATAATCAAACAAAAAATAAATGGTGAGAACTGGGGTTAAAAGAACTATTGAAAGATAGGAAAAAATGTTTGAGAAAGAATGAGTGGCAGAACTCAAAAAGTTATTGAGATTTTCTCTAACAAAGGTTTCAATATTAGATGGAGTTGGCTGATATTTAGCTGGTAAAAACGCTAAATGTTCGGAAATTTTCACTAAGAAATCTTCCAAACCAACTACGATATTCGGCAAGTTTTCTACCAGACGTCCAATCTGATTGAAGATTAAAGGGATGGTATAATAAAAAAGAAAAAACAATATGCTCCCAGTAATACTGACCACCACAATAACACTAATCTTATGGGGAATCTTTCGCTTTTGAAAAAAGCGAACTGCTGGCATTAACATGAATGATAAAGAAAAACCTAATAAAAAAGGCAATATTATTTTAAATAAAAAAAGGACTAATCTTAATAAGTTCGGAAATATTTGAAAAAATAAAAATAGTCCTAATAAAATTAAAACGATTATAATTAATTTTTTTGTTAGTTTATCCATTGGCTTCACCTATAATATTTTATGGTGAATGCTCTCAAATTAAACATAAAAATCCCTATTCAAAAGAGAATAGGGATTTCATTTTAATTATAGTCCTTTAGAAACTTTAACTAAGTATTCAGCTGTACGAACTAATTGAGCTGTATAACCCATTTCGTTATCATAGAATGCAATAACTTGTACTAGTTGTTTGCCATCTACTTCAACGATTGCAGTTGCAAGTGAATCAAATAAAGCTCCACAATGTCTGCCAATTACGTCAGAAGATACAACTGGATCATCAGTGTATACTAATGTTTCATTAGCGTTATTCTTAATAGCTTCATTTACTTCTTCTACTGTAACGTTACGAGCTGGTTCAAATACTAAGTCAACTACAGAACCAGTGATTACTGGAACGCGAAGTGCATTTCCATCTAATCTACCTTTTAATTGTGGTAAAACTAAACCAACAGCTGCGGCTGCTCCAGTTGTTGTCGGAACGATATTTGCAGCAGCAGCACGTGCACGGCGGCTATAAATACCTTTGCGATGAGGAGCGTCTAAAATATTTTGGTCATTAGTGTAGGCATGAACAGTAGTCATATAACCTTTAACAATACCAAAGTTTTCATCAAGTACTTTAGCTACAGGAGCTAAACAGTTAGTTGTACAAGAAGCGGCAGAAATAACTTGTTCTTCACCAGTTAAATCTGTATGGTTAACGTTGAAAACAATTGTCTTGTCTACACCTTTACCAGGAGCAGATATAATAACTTTTTTAGCACCAGCTTCAATGTGAGCCATTGCTTTTTCTTTACTAACAAAAACGCCAGTACTTTCGATTACGATGTCAACATCTAATTCTTTCCAAGGAAGTTTGCTTGGATCTTTTTCAGCGGTAACCTTAATTTTCTTACCATCTACTACTAAATAACCTTCTTCACTAAAAATAGAATCTTGCTTATAAAGACCTTGAGCGGTATCATATTTTAATAAGTACGCAAGGTCACGCGCTTCTGTCAAGTCATTAATACCGACAACTTCAAAATTTTCATTTCCGAACATTAAGCGAAAAGCTAAACGTCCGATACGGCCAAAACCGTTAATAGCAACTTTTACTGCCATTTAAATAAATCCTCCTATCATCAATTATATAATTGTATTTTGATATTATTATTTTACCATCTTTTAGTCCTTTTTACAAGAAATAAGAAATGAAAACGTATTTTAAAAGATGTCTTTATATTTTAATCAAAATATATCATCAATATACATAAAATAAAAAAGCATTACTAAAAAAGTAATGCTAATCAAAAATCAACCTTAATCTCGCTTGGCAAAATAAGAAACAAAGCGTAAAACTTCAAGGTATAACCAAATGACATTTAGCAAAATGCCAAAGGCAGCATACCATTCATAGGTCTTTCCTAGACCACTATCGACAATACGTGTTGTATTATCAAAACTAATAACAACGTATAGTCCCGCTAGAATTACCATGATACCACTTAAAACAATTGCAATTGAAGTATTTCCGTAGAAAATATTTTGAATTTCCGTGTTAAATAAACTAGCAATCCAAATGAAAAGACTTCCAAGTATAGCACCTAGTAAGGCTACGTACATAAACTTTCTAAAGAAACTAGTCACACGAATAACACCGGTAAAATATAGAACAGCACCGGCTAAGAAAATAGCAATAGTAAGCAATAAAGCAGTTGATGCGATTCCAGTGTATACCGCATTATAAACACCTGTTATTGCGCCGACAAGTGACCCCTCCAAGATGGCATATGGAATTGATAATACTCTAGCTGATCTTGGGGAAAGTGCAATAATTAATGATAAGATAAAAGTTGTTATCAGGATAAGCAATGAAAATCTAAGAGTAAATAATGGGGTTGCCATTGAAATCAATCCCGTTACAAACGCGATTGTCAATAATATTCCCGTTTTTATTCCGACACCTGAATAAGACGCCGTTTCAAATTCTACATTGGTTAATTCTTCTGCTTTTTTAAAGACATAATTAGTTGATCTAATCATAGAAAATCACTCCATTTCTATCTATATAATTATTATATCATTTTTATAAAAAAATACAACCTATTAACATAAAACTTTTGAAAAAACAGGTTAAAATAAACCTGTTTGATCATCCTCTGGTAAATCACCAAACACTTCTAGATGTCTTAATCGTGCCATAATGGTCCGATTAAGCTTAGTTCTTCTCTCAACATCTTTAATAGAAGTAAATGGTCGTTCATCGCGAGCTTCTACTACCGAGTTTGCGGCAGCTTCACCAAGTGAATCAAGTGCCATGAAAGGCATGAGTAAAGATTTTTTGTCTTCACAGATTATAAAATGGCGGGCTTGAGATTTATCAATATCAATTTGTTTAAAACTATAACCTCTTAAAACCATTTCATAAGCTATTTCTAACTCACCATAAAGTTCAATTTCTTTATTAGAAGCTTTACCAGTATCCATTTTATCACGAATTTCATTTAACTTATTTCGGATAGCATTTTTACCTGCAGCCATTACTTCTACATCAAAGGCAGTTGCCCGACGTGAAAAGTATGCCGCATAGTAGTAAATCGGACGATGAACCTTAAACCAACCAATTCTAAGGGCCATTATAACATAAGCCACAGCGTGTGCTTTTGGAAACATATATTTAATCTTCTTGCAAGATTCAATATACCACGATGGCACATTATGTTTTATCATTAACTTTTCTTGAGCTGAGGTTAAGCCCTTTCCTTTTCGAACACTTTCCATAATTTGAAAGGCTTGCTTGGCAGGTAGATTTTTATCGAGTAAATAGGTCATAATATCATCACGACATCCGATGATTTCAGAAAACGGAATAGGATTAGAACCAGGGACGGTACTAATAACTAAATCACGAGCATTTCCTAACCAAACATCATTTCCATGTGATAAACCAGATATTTTAATAATATCACTTACTGTTTTTGGTCGAATATCTTTTAACATTTCCCGAACAAAGTTAGTTCCAAACTCCGGTAGTCCTATTGTTCCCACTTCTTCTGGATAATTCTCATCGATAATATTTAAACTATTAATTGAATTAAAGAGGGCCAATACATCCTTATCCGAAAGTGGAATTTCTTCTACTGTCGAAAATGGGAAAAGACTAGGCTCTGCCTTAACAAAATCCATCAAATGTTTAATCATGGTTGGATCATCATGTCCAAGGATATCCAGTTTTAATAAACTAGATTCAAAACTATGATAATCATAATGAGAAGTTCTCCAACTTGACGTCGTATCATCAGCTGGATATTGAACTGGGATAATATCAGTGTATTCAACAAAATCTGGAATGACAACAATTCCACCTGGATGAGAACCAGTTGTTCGTTTTACTCCCGTAATTTTAGAAACAATTCGTTTAATCTCAGCATCACGAACATCTTTTCCAATGCTTTCAAAATATGATCTTGTAAAGCCAAAAGCCGTTCTTTCCGCAACCGTACCAATGGTACCGGCCCTAAAAGCATTATCTTCTCCAAAAACTTCTCGACAGAAAAGATGGGCTTTATCTTGATATTCACCTGAAAAGTTTAGATCAATATCTGGTACCTTATCACCATCAAAACCTAAGAATGTTTCAAAAGGAATATCAACACCATCACGATTTAACGGACTTCCACAATGAGGACAGTCCATTCCCTCCAAGTCATAACCAACCGAAACCTTACTGAGCGCTTCCTCAATATGAGTTGGTATATCCATTTTATACTTTTCAGTACTTTCTCCAGTTATCTTAAAGGCACTAAAATGACATTTTGGACACACATAATGTGGTGCTAATGGATTAACTTCAGTTATTCCCATCATTGTTGCTACGAAACTACTTCCTACCGAACCTCTACTACCAACTATATATCCATTAGCTAATGATTCATTTACCAACATATGAGAAATGTAATAAACTGAGGAATACCCATTACCAATAATACTTTTTAATTCAACCTCTAAACGATCTTTGATATATTGAGGCAATTCTTCACCATAAATAGCGTGTGCAGTTTGATATGATTTTTCCCTTAATGCTTTTGACATTGAGGGGATACCATATTTAGCCATAAAATCATCACGTGGTACAATCAACTCATCAGGGAATAAATTAAACTCACTGACCTTATCAGCGATAATATTAGTATTGGTTACAACAATCTCATAAGCCTTATCAATTCCTAAAAACTCAAAGGCTTGGAGCATTTCTGTTGTCGTCATAAAATGCATAATTGGTGGATTTTTAATACCAGCCAATTCATGAAGGCCACCACCTGGACGGGCAGTATTAAAGTATATCTGTCGATAAACCTTATCTTTATCATCCAGATAATGAACATCACCGGTTGCTACAACCATCTTGTTCTTCATTTCGGCTGCTTTAATAATAGTTTTTATTGTTTGAATGATAAAATCTTTCGTTACTTCTTCGCCACTCTTTTCAACTAAATGCCAGTATGCTTGTGGAGGTTGTACTTCAATATAGTCATAGAAATCTATTTTTTCTAATAATTCATCAAAACTACGCTCAAAGGCGGTAGTAAAGATTTCTCCATTAGCACAAGCAGATCCCACTAGAATTCCTTCACGGTATTTTTCAATTACAGACTTTAGAACCCGTGGTTCCTTATAAAAGTGGGTTGTATGAGAATCAGAAATGATCTTGTTAAAGTTTTTACGTCCTTGATCATTTAAAACAAGCAAAATAATATGGGTTGGGAAAACATACTTAAACGCCTCATTTGGATCGATTAAACTATTAATATCTTGATAGTTAGTTATTCCTAAATCACTGAGGTCACCTAACATTTTCAAAAAGACGTTAGTAGTTGTTTGAGCATCCGCCACCGCCCGGTGCTGAACATCAATTTCAACCCTTAATGTTTTTGCGACAGCTTTCAAATTAAACTGTTTTATCCGTTCTTTATAAAGAACCCTTGCTAATTGTAAAGTGTCAATCGTCGGATAATCTTTTTCATAGAGATTTAATTTCTTTAATTCATTATACAAGAAGGCATTATCGAATGTAGCATTATGGGCAACCAAGATACAACCCTCAACAAAGGCCTTAAATTGTGGTAACACTTCTTCAATCGAAGGAGCATTTCGCAAATCATCATTAGTTATACCCGTAATATCAGTTATTAAGGCTGATGCTTTGCGTTTTGGTTTGACAAAGGTTGAGAATCGATCTAAGATAACTCCTTCCTTCATCTTAACAGCACCAATTTCAATTATTTCATTAAAATTGGACGATAAACCCGTTGTTTCAAAGTCATAGACAACATATGTCGCATCATTTAGTGGGATTGAATCATCAGTCAAAGAAATTCGATAATTGCTGTCATCAACATAATAGCCTTCAACACCCATAATTGGTTTAATTCCATGTTTTTTAGCTTTAGCAAAAAACTCAGGCATCGCATGACAATTACCGTGATCAGTTACAGCCAAGGCTTTATGTTTAAACTTAACAGCAGTTTTTATATAATCTTCAATATCTAAAACACTATCTAGAGTTGACATCTTAGTATGAGCGTGGAGTTCAACCCGTTTAATTTCTGCTTCATCAAAACGAGCATCAGCAGCATCTTCGCCCAGAATAGTTAAATCTTGAATCATTATTGTCACATCACGCGCAAAAGTATCATATTGAACTGCTCCCTTAATTTGAATTCTCGTATTTGGAAGCACTTGTTCCCGGAAGATCTGTTCTTCATTACCACGAAGGAATTTTTTAATAATGATTGAATCCTCAAAATCGGTAATAATACCTTCAAAAAGTAGATATTTACCAGCTTTTTTTACTTCACCCTTGACTAAAACCCCTTCTACTTGAACACAATCAGTATTATTTATTTGAACAAATTCATGAACCTGCATACTCGTCATCGGCAATTCTTTTATCTTCTTAGAAATGGCTACCCGGCTTTTCCGTTGACGATACTCAACACGATTATTTTGACTATTATTATTGGCTTCTCGCCTTAAATCATTTTCATAAGAAACCGTTTCTAATGTTTGTTCAAGAAGGCGTCTTCGTTCTTCTTCTCGATCCTTTAGACTTACTTCAAAACGTGAAATATGAACACCAGTTTCTAAAAAGCCTAACCCATATTCATCTAGACGACCTTTGACAATTTTTAAAACATCGATCACAAGTCGTTTGTCGGTATCATTGGCCACATAAATAGATAAAGTATTATTAAGAATTTCATAGCGATATTCCGGTAAAATACAAACTGATTTCTTAAGAGTTTGACACTCTTTAATTATCTCTTCATAATACTCTTTTAACACTTCAGTGGTAGTGTCGGTATTTTCATACGTAAAAATGAAATCAACACCTTTGATACCATTAGCATCACTAATTAAGTAACTTTTGATTTCATTCATTACGATCTTTATATCATTAACTCTTAAGATGTTTTTTAATTTGATGTGTAATCGCCACTTTTTTCGACTTGGGGACACCTTAACGCCGATAATCTCGCCATCTGATAGTTCATTCAAATATTTTGAGTTAGCAGCCTCTAATAATTTTATCCATTTTGTATTTGTTTCTTTCATATGGCACCCCTTTAGTAAAATTATAAATTCATTATAACAAGAGCACCCTATTTTGTCAAATAATATCGAGGCAAAAAAAATTTCGAATTTTTACCTTTTAAAAGACTCACTTTTTTCGGTGTTTATATACTTTTCTTGGTTAAAATATAAGCGGTGATGGTTTTGAGAAAAGTCTTAATAATTATAATTTTACTTCTCCTTTGGGGGTGTCATAATTCAAAAAGTGATTTAATTCTTGAAGAAATGGAGTATCAAGTAAAAATGGTGGCAGTCGGAGATAATCTGATTCATCAAACAATTTATGAATCAGCTAAAGTCGCTGACACTTATGATTTTAAACCCATTTATCAAGAAATTAAGCCTTACATAAAGTCTTTTGATCTAGCCTTTATCAACCAAGAAACTATTCTTGGTGGAAAAGAATTAGGTTTATCCTCCTACCCTTGTTTTAATAGTCCCTATGAACTAGGCGACGCCCTTATTGATGCGGGTTTTAATTTGATCTCTATAGCAAACAACCACACTTTAGACCGAGGGGAGCAGGCGGTGCTAAATTCCATAAACTATTGGGAAAGTAAATCTATTATTTATTCTGGGGCAACCAAATCATCAGATGAGGAAAATATTAAATTCTTTGAAATAAACAATATCAAATTTGCCTTTCTTGCCTACACTTATGGAACCAATGGAATACCTCATCCAAAAGGAAAAACACATTTGGCGGCCATTTATTCAGATTTAAATGCTGAAAAAGATTTTCAAAGAATTCCTTGTGACGTAGATATAATTATTGTTTCCATGCACTGGGGAGAAGAGTATCAAGATTATCCCAATTCACTTCAAAAACACCAAGCTAACTATCTTTCAGAACTTGGAGCAGATATTATCATAGGTCATCATCCTCATGTCATTCAACCAATTGATATAATTGGAAATAGTAATGGTTATCAGACAGTTGTCTTCTATTCACTGGGAAATTTCTTATCTGATCAAAAAGGGATGGATCGATTAATTGGAGCAGTAGGAAGCCTTTCAATAACCAAAAAGATAAATGAAGATAAGATAGCTATCAATATTTCTGAACCAAAAGTAAAACTTTTATATCGTTGTAAAAAGGATAATATCTTTAAAATAAAGTTTTTTGAAAATCTCGATGAAACTATTCTATTAAATTATGATATCTACTTTAAAGAAAAAGAAAAACTAATCCAAGCCTACTATAAAGTTGAAGTAAGTTAGAACAAAAATATCTTTTAATTATTATTTTAGTACCCCCTGCATATATTTAATTAGATATATGGAGGGATTATATGCAAATTCACGTTGTTCAAACTGGTGAATCATTAAGTTCAATAGCAGCTGCTTATGAGATAACAACTGCATCTCTAGCATCAGTTAACGGTCTCACACCTAATGATCGATTAGTAACTGGGCAAGCGCTTGTTGTTCCAATCATCGGTAGTTTTTATTACGTCCAAGAAGGTGATACCCTTTTCTCCATTGGAAATAAGTTTGGTATTGACTATAAGCAACTAGCAAAAGTTAATAATATTCCCGTAAACCAAACCTTAAACATTGGTCAAAAATTATATATTCCACCTCAACTTAAATCAAGTATCGAAGTAAATGCTTATATTGAGCCCTTTGGTCAAGAAGTATCACCAAATCTTCAAGAAGCTGCCCAAAATGCATCTCCTTTCTTAACTTATTTAGCCCCCTTTAGTTTTCAAATACAACGCGATGGGAGCTTGCGGGAAATACCACTTGATAATCTTCCTCAAATTGCCCGAGATAATGCTGCTTCTATCATTCTAGTTGTAACCAATCTTGAAGAAGGGCAATTCAGTGCCGAACTTGCTCGAGATATTTTATCAAATGAAGCTATCCAAGATACTTTAATAACCAATATTATTAATACAGCACGTCAAATTAACGCTCGTGATGTACACTTTGATTTGGAGTTTATCCCACCAGTTTTCAAAGAAGAGTATACAGACTTTCTACGAAAGGCTAAAAGAAGACTACAAGATGCTGGACTTCTAATGTCTGTTGCCCTCGCCCCTAAAACAAGTGCAACTCAAAAAGGTGAATGGTACGAAGCCCATGACTATCGTGCCATTGGAGAAATTGCTGATTTTGTAGTAATTATGACTTATGAATGGGGTTATAGTGCTGGACCGCCACTGCCAGTTTCACCACTTCCACAAGTAAGGGAAGTCATTGAATATGCTCTAACTGAAATGCCGGCTCAAAAAATACTAATGGGGCAAAACCTATATGGTTATGATTGGACCTTGCCTTTTGTCGAAGGTGGCGAGTATGCCAAATCACTTAGTCCACAACAAGCTATCGAAATCGCTAAAGCAAATAGGGCATCAATCCAATATGATGAAACCGCTCAAGCACCTTTCATTAAATATACTGATGAAAATAATAAAGAACACATCATATGGTTTGAAGATGCACGGTCTATTCAAGCAAAGTTTGATTTAATTAAAGAATTAGATCTACGTGGCATCAGTTATTGGAAACTATCTTTCTCATTTCCACAAAATTGGCTTTTACTTCAAGATAATTTTAACATTATTAAAAAATAACTAGCTATCCCGTATTGGGAATAGCTAGTTTTTCTTTTATTTATATCGGTCATCTAATTTTATTTTACGACCACAATAAATACAATAGTCATAATTTGATTCTTCATCCTCTAAAAAATCATCTACTTGACAGTTACCGGAAGAACAATTGCCTAGTTGAAAAAGATCATCATCATTTTCTTCCTCATAATCAGGTATATCTTTAAATTGATCTTGATATGGTTTGAATATTTTTATGAGTTCATCATACAAATTTTCAACTTCTTCTTTTGGTTCTCTTTCAATAATGTCTATTACCTTATTCAATGCTTCTTCTAATCCTTTTAAAATATTGAGAATTCGTTCTTCATTCATTAGTAACCCCCTCCTCACAAAAATTTACTAATGATATACATAATATGAAAAACATCTATTTTTGAGTAACTTATTACCCAAAATTTTTAAATTTTTGCAAATTAAAACCCCCTAGGTTACCCTAGGGGGAAGGTCTCTCTTACCAAGCCAATTTACCTTTTACAACAGCATGTAATGTAATTGATTTTGAGTAATCACCTTTTGTTACAGTGATTGTGTAAGATACGTCAGTTGAGTAGATTGGTGCATTAATAATACGTCCATCATTACCTAAGATTTCTGGATTATGTGATTCAAATGTAATCTCATAATCAGCATACTTAGTTAAAATTTCATATTCTGCTGCTATTAGGGTTGTAAAGTGATCCCACATGCCAGCATTTCTCATTGTTTGTGGACAGTTTTTACCGCTCCAATCATAATGTTGACGAACGCGATCTAATCCTAAACCGTGTTTGTGTAGTAAGTTAGCTACTAGTTTAGCTGTACGTTGCCATGTACGATAAATATCAGATCCTTCGTTAACACAAGTTTCAATACCGATACTTGTTAAGTTACCTGGGCCACTGCCACCATCGCCAGCATGCCATGCATGTTCGTCATCAGGAATATGTTGATAAGTTTCACGGTCATCAACTGTATAATGCCATGAAGTTTCTCCATCAGTATTATTGTACATATAAAGTGCATGATTATACGCATTTGCAGTAGCTGCTGATGATCCAGTATCATGAACTGTGATGTAACGTAATTCTGGATTCATCGGGCCTGGGCGGTTTGAATTAGTTTCAGGAACGATATATTCAATTACTTCATGAGGTGCAAATAAATATTTATTTACACTTCCATAAAGATCGTGTTGATAAGTAAATTGATAACCAACGGCAGTAATATTTTTATAAATTACTACACCTTCATTTTGGTTAGCTAAGTATTGTAATAGCGCATCTGCTTCATCAAATTCTGTCACGACTAAACCTACTTCCATTTTTACTGCTTCATTATCAGCTAATTTAACGATAATGTATGCTTCTCCTAAACCAACAGCTGATACTAATCCGTTTTGATCAACTGTTAATACGTCTGGATTGCTACTTGACCAAACAAGAGCGCCAGAAGTTGCTGGGAATGCTTGAGCTGTTAATTGGAGCGTATCACCAATTTCAAGTACTCCAGCACCTGCATAATTGACTTCAATATGAGGTAATTCATTTACTTTAATGCTTAATGCTAAGAAAACTGAAGGATTAGAAACACTCTTAATTGTAATGACAGCAGTACCAGGTTTAAGAGCTTCAAGTTTACCATTCTTGTCAACTTTTATAACACTTTCATTACTTGATTCAAAAGTAACGCGTTTGTCAGTTGCTTGTACTGGATTAATTGTGATATCTAATTGTAAAATATCATAAATATTGATATTGCTTACTGCATTATTAACGATAATTTCAGCAACAGGGATTTGACCAGTGTCATCAAGAACTGGTACTTCTGCTTCAGTAGCATAAGCATGATCATAACTGCTTACACCAGAGAACATATCTTCAGTTAAATCGATACCTTCATAATAGTTGTATTCAGCATTAATTAAATCATGTTGGTTTTTACCGTTATCAGAGATAAACTTACCAGCCTCAACACGCTTATCCATAAACTTATTGTAATTTACATTAGCTTCCCAAGTAGCACTTGTTTGACCAGCTGCTTCTAATCTGATACCAGTTTTGAATGTATTAAATGTATTATAAGTAATTTCTACTACAGTTTTACCAGAACCAGCAAAATTAGAAAAGTTAATTGCTGAAGTTGAATCGTAAGTTCCAGTAGCGAAATTTACATTTTCAAATACGTTATTAACGATATTGATTGTATGAGCTGAATAACGTCTAATAAATAATACATATTGTCCTACATGTTTAAAGGTATTTCCAGTAATAGTGACTTCACCAGCAAGACCAATTCCAGTGTTAGTTGCTTCTTCACCAGTACCACCAATGCGAATAACATCTGATGCTTGACCATTACCAGGAGTAAATACGTTATCAGTTATTGTTAAGTTTTCAAGTTCAGAACCTCTTATCATTCTTGGAGCAACTGAACCTTCATTTGCGCCAGTGAATAAGTTGTTCATAATATAGAAGTTGCTATTCTTGCCAGAGTTTACTCTGAAGTAAAGTGTTCCGGTAATGATAGCACTACTTGATTGATATACATGGTTGTATTTGAATACAAAGTTATCAATACCACCATTAACATCACCAATAACTTGACCCATGCCAGTGAATGCTAATCCATTAATAGTTAGATTCTTGACATTGGCACCAACATTGATTGCATTCTTAATAATCGCTTCAGAAACACGAGTATTTAAGTTAGGATCAACGTTAGCTTGTGGACCAAGGATAGTGATATTGTCTTTTGTTACAGTTGCAGATTCTAAATATTCGCCTGCAGCTAGAAGAATGATTGCTCCTGGTTCAGCTGCATCAAGAGCATCTTGAAGTACCGCAAACGCATTAGTACCAAATACTAATTCCATATCTTCGTGAGTAACTGCAGTTCCATCTTCTAATCCTGCCCATTCAGGATTTACAACAAAATCAATATCAAATTTTTCTTCCCAACGAGCATAAAGAGTAATGTCACCAGTTGAACCTTGAGGAATAACAGTCATTGGTCTTCCAGCAAACTTATCATTGTCATACCAACCTAAGAAAGCAGTATCTTTCTTTAATGGTTCTTCTAATGTAATAGTTTCTGTAGCTACTGTATAAGTTTTTGCCGCTGGTGAGAAATCAGGAATTCGTTTCAATTGGTCTGCCGTAAAAGTAGTTCCAATGAAATAGTTTCTAATTCTGATTTGACCAGTATAAGTACTTCCCCAGAAGTTTTGTGCTGGGTTAAGTTCAGTAACAAGTGCATCTAAGAAATCAAAGAATACTAACCATTTTGCATTGTATTGAGGTTGATTGATAAATTTATCTGATGTTGGATCAACATTGCGTCCATTTGCTTTATACAATCTTCCTTGATATGTAGCATGCCATACTCCATCAAATCCAGAAGTTTTGCCTGCACCATGCATAAAGGTAGTTAAATCTACAGAAGGTTTAATGTATTCATAGAAATCAGTTAAGAAATCAATTAACATTTCTTCTTTTGTCTCATAACGCCAATAGCCGCCATTCACTTCATAAGTAATGTTAAATACGACTAATTCCCATTGAGCATAAAGAGTTATGTCGCCTTCAGTTGTTACTGGAAGTTCATCAATTGGATCATCACTGAAATCTGCTTCAGTAAACCATCCTAAGAAAGCATATCCGGCTTTAGTAGGGTGTTTTAAAACAAGTGGTAATACTTTATTGTTATAAGTTTCTGGATTGTCTGGATGATTTACACCACCATCTAATTCATATTGAATATTATAATTAATAATTATTTCTTCAAACTTAGCATAGAGAGTAATATCTCCAGTACTTCCAGCAGGAATAACAGTAATTGGTTCTCCTTCAAAATCAGCATTATTATACCATCCACGGAAGGTAAAGCCGACTTTTACTGGATTAGCTAGTACTATTGGTAATATAGATTCGTCATATTCAGATGGGTTATTTTCATTATTTATTCCGCCATCTAATACATAAACGATCTCATACTTTTCAAGTGATTGCCATTTGGCATATAATGTCTTATTGCCACTAGCATTTTCATCAAGAACAGTAACTGGTTCGCCACTGAAATCAGCAGTTTCATACCAGCCTAAGAATTCATAGCCAGTTCTTGTTGGTTCTGCTAAAACAAGTGGTAAATCTAAAGCATTATAAGTTTCTGGGTTAGCAGGGTCATTAACTCCTCCATTTAGCACATAAGTAATGGAGTAATTTTCTACCCAACGAGCATAGAAAGTCTTATCTGATGATAATTCAGCAGTTAATACAGTAACTGGTTCACCACTGAAATCTTCAGTTTCATACCAGCCCAAGAAGATAGCGCCTGCTTTTTTAGGTACTGGTAA
>DUOG01000055.1 GCA_012838945.1 Acholeplasmataceae bacterium
CAACAATTTCTTCAACCGACAAATCAATATTGACTGTCACAGTTGGATTGCTTTCTAAACTAACCGTAATAATACACTCACCAACAGCAACAGATGTAATAATACCATTTTCTACGGTTGCTATTTCGTCATTACTAGATTCGTAGATGAGTGGGGGAGTAGGGGAGATAATATTATCATCAGCCAACACTTCGGCATTTAAAGTTAGTGTATTGCCTACAATAATTGATAAGTCGTTACCATTAAGGATATTGATAGTGTAAGTCGGTAAAACTTGCTGTTCGGCACAAAATTCCATTTTTAACACGATTAATCCAGGTTCAATGTCATCATTTTTATCTATCACTTCATATGTTTGAGTAGATAATTTATATTTATCATTTCGCTTAATTAGCTGAGTAGTTTCATTATTTGCTACCCTAACCACAACAGTTGTTGAAGGTTCTGTAACATATTTACTTTCTTCTACCCCAAGCTGATATAATCTAACTGCTGATTCAACACAACAAGGAACTTGATATAAAATACCACTTTGGTTCAAAGTTAAAGTGTTATTACATTTAGTAATTTTACCTTTATAATAAATGTTATTAAATAATTCACATGCAACACACAACCATTTTTTATCAAGGTAATTAATTATATATCCTGCACTCAAAACATCGCCAGGTTGCATAAGTATAATTTTATCATTTTGATTGACTTGATTTATGGTTGAAGTGTCATCAACTATTTGTACACCCGTTGTGGTTTCGGCATCATTAATAGTAACATCAAAATAAGAAGGAGAATCTGCAAATGTGCTTTTTATTATGTTAGTCGTAGCGTTTATCCTACCTTCTCTTATGGTTTTTCCATATGCAGACATGCGACTCTTATATAAATCAAAATCGCCCAAATGAGATTCCCCCTTTCTATAGTTTAATATTCAACCAGATTAAATAACCTCCAGTTAGTATCATACCTACCATTAGGAGCAATATTAGTATAATAATCCCATTCAAAATTATCAACATCCCATGCCCTTAAAATAACGAATGGTTCAGGACATTCAGTACCGTATTGTCCACCAGTTAAGGGTAAAATACCAGTAGTGCCACCAGCAAATTGAATTTCGTCTCCGTCTTCAATATCGGGAACTTCCGCACCAGTTCCATGTGCTGTTGCAGTAAATCCATCAATTTTATTTATTTCTGTTGCAATATCTCCTGCTGTATTTTTTGTATCATCAGGTACAGGTACTGTATCATCTGTCATACCTAATGTAATGGTCATAACCCCTTCATCTTCTGTTACGGCTAAAGCACCATCTTGTATACCATTTTCAACAACTATTTTAAAAGCGTTTCCTGCTATACCAGGAGTATCATACTCAACTGTCACATAACTATTAGCTGTTTCTCCGTCACCAACAACTGCAAAAGCTTTTAGTGCTGTTGTCCCGATTACCCCATCACCATCACCAGTATGTACGGCAGTAAACCCGTCTAAATCATTAATTTTTTCAGCAACCAGTTCCGCAGTATTTTTTGTGTTGTCTAATGCACCAGCACCTTTTGTTCCTAATGTCACAGTAATTACATTATTAGCAAAAATAGCACTTAATGGTTTATTCTCCCCATCACCTGCAATAACTTCAATACCAATATCGTTGGCTTCTTCGCCAATTATTCCAGTAGAAGTTACTATAACTTGACCATCATCTCCTGCTCCAATAGTAATATTAGAACCTTTACAATTCTGTGGGATATCGGCTCCAAACCAACTTTGCCTCACTTCTATCAAAGGAATTCCTCCTTTACAATTTACTTAAAATTATAACGCTTTTGTAACCTTTCTATTATCGAAACACACTCGAATATCTCTTTTTTGACTATATCATGGTCTGAATAATCATATATTAAATATTGAATTTTATTAAGTAATGTCAGAAAATCACCATCATATCTTATAGATTCTATTAATTCATAATTACCAGTTAACTCCCTCAATAGTCCACTAATATATTTTTCAATATAAGGATTATTTTCTTCTTGCATGTACAATATTTTAAACACACGCCCGATAAGAAACTTTAAATAATTTCCAAATAAAACACTAGGAATGCATTCATATTTGGTTTCAATCATCATATAAATCATCCAATACATTATTATTATAAGAATAATCTACCAACAGTTTACTTATTTCAGATTGTGCATCTTTTTTTAATGACTGTAATTCTTTTAAATGATTAGCTTGTGAGCGTAAAGTAAAGTCTTTTGGAGATAATGCTTGTTTTAATATCTCCAGATTATTAATCTGTGGTCTTAACCACTCAATAACCATTAAGTTAGCAAGTATCTCAACTTCTTCATCTGTTAAAGTTTCAGTAAACCCCGATTCATCCTTTAAGGATAAGTCTTGTTTACATTTTCTGAATTTAGGAATAGAACTATTTAAATATTTAAGAAGCTGTGCATCAATATCGTTATCAGTCATGTCTGCTAAATATGGGTCGGATATTTTTCCTAAAAAAGAAACAAAAATATCTTTGTATGGAGTTGCCATATTTACACCTCCATATCTAAATTAACTCAATTTTTAATTCTTGTTGTAATACTTCTATCTTTTTCAAAGAATCTAAAGACCCATCTTTTATCTTTGCCGTAGCCCTGTCTGCAATTAGTCTTAAAGTTCCTTCAGAAACATCTTGTAACGTTTTCTTTAATTGTGCTGGAGTTTTAGTAAATATACTGTCTATATTCTCATAATCGATAATTTTCTTATAATAACGAATCACACGCAAATCCTTTAAAACATCTTCATCCATGATAACCCAAGGCTCAGTGAAAAATCTTTTATATTTGTTTGCCATATAAATTAATTCTTTATACGGTATATAGTTTACATCTCCATATTCATCCCAAATGATTTCAAAGCCTTGTGAAGTAACATATATTAAACCACCTTGAACAATACATTTTACTTCAATTTCTTCATTCAAATCACGTTGCTTTTTAACTTTTTTATTTTCTGTAGTCTTTTCTTCTGTGATATTTTCAGGTTTGTTTTTGGGAGGTCTACCCCTTTTCTTTTTATCTGTAGTTTCAGCCATATTAATATCTCCTTTCATTCATATAAATAAAAATAAAGATAGGTAGAGATTAACCCTACCTATCCTTTTGTATTTTACCTTTACGGCATTCTATACTGACCCCATACTTGGTCAAATACAAGTCCAACACCGTTTTTCTCGCCAGCAAATATATCCATAGTCATATCGGCGTTTTCAAAGATACTACCACTAGCTTCCATTATAGCTTCGCCTTCGGTTACAAATTTAACTGGTTTGGTATCAGCAGTTACTATAAACAAATCATTGTTTGTAATTAAGAAGTTAAAAGTACCAGGAGCATGTATCTGAGGTATTCTCATCATATTAATACCATTGAAGTTACCATAGTAACCTAATTCGTTATGAGATTCTCTCATTTTCTCTGAAAGTACTGCGGTATTAACCCTGCGTAATGCACTTCTAGTACCTACAATTATCGGGTCATTACCAGTAGCAGCTTCTACATTCTCACAAATATTAAGTAGGGTATTCTCTACGAAAGCACCATTTGCAGTAAATGCAGCATTTAATGTATTAATACCATTTACAAAAGCATTATAAATATCCTGACCACGCCTATTCATAAATGATTTTTCCATCTTATCAACAAATTCAACAATATCTATACGTCCACTTAAAAGTCTATTTGCTTCTTCGTAAGCATGGACTGTCTTTAATACAGTAGGTATGGTTACACTTTGTCCTTTGTTGATTCTCTGACGTTTTACTCCAAAAATACCGTCTGCGGTGTCAGAAACAACAAATAAAGAATTATCAGGTATGTAGAAAGATGGGGAATCGCCCAATTTCACGTTTCTATAATCTACAAACTGCTCAAAAAATTCGTTATCTTTAAAACCAGAAAGTATAGTAGTTTCAAGAATAAGTTCTATAACCTGGAATAAAGCCTTATTATCCCTTAAATCTTTATAAGAAACGGTAGTTTTACCTCCGTTAAGATCAACCAATTCTTGTCGTAATACTTCTTTGTTTTTTTCCATATCAGCAACAGCGAATTTAGTATCTACTCTATTAAAGTAAAGATCACTGGCTAATTTTACAATATGTTCGTAAGCCATATCAAATATTCCTCCTTTATTATATTAATATTTTATTACGCAACTACAACTCTGCAAGTATACATAGTGATAGCTCTGCCACCAAGCGGATCATTACCAAGCACATAAGAATCTTCGATTATACACTGTACACTTTCAGCATTACCAGCAGCAGCTTCTACCCACAAAGCAGAACCTCCATTGGGAGTAACTATGGTATTACCCACAACAGGGGCAGCCCCAAGAGGAGTAATAGCCCTTGCACTCACAGCAAAACTATCGCCAACTTGAGGTTTTCTTAATCTAATTAGTTGGCCAGCAACGTTGGTATAATCATTTAATCCAGAAATAGTTTCTTCGCTATAAATAACTTCAGGAGTGTCTACTATATAAACCTCATCAGTATTAGCATTAGGATCAAGTGCAAGATATGTTTCTTTTTCGTTAGGCATTAATCCACCCAAAGCTACAACGCAACCATTATTAATCGGTAAATCATTACCAGCACCATCTTGATATCTACCAGTTTTCAATAAACTAGGAACTTTAGTCGAAGCCATATTTTCAGCAACAAAAATAGCATTAGCCATATTATTCTTCCTCCTTATTAATTAAATGTTTTTCAAATAGGTCTCCATAGGGGTTGACCTCACCATTATTACCACTATCTCCACCTAATTTGATTATTTTTTTATTTTCATTGCTAGAAAAATGAATTTGTTTTCTAGCAAAAAGAACTGCCAATTTTTCTTCAAGTTGTTCTATTGAATAATTAGATTTATTTTCTTTGATTTCTTTATACGTCTTATCTTCAACGTCTAAAACCTCATCGTATTTATTAAATATTTCTTCTTCTTGCATTTTTCTTTGTTGTTCTAATATATCAGACTTGAATTCTTTAAGTTTTTCAACTTCATCATTTGGCATCGAATAATTATTTTTATACTCTTCAAATTCGTCTAATAGTTTAGAATAATTATTTCTCATTTCATCAAGTGCTTCTTTTTCTTCTTTTGTTAACCTTTCTTGGAATAATTCTATCCTTTCGCCAACAAAAGATATTATATCATCTTCTTTTTTATACTCTTGACGATAAATCTTTGTACCTTCCCAATTCTCATATTCAAATCTGTCATCATAAACTTGGTCAATAAAATACCATTCGTTATCTTCTGCTTCAACAGGAGCTAACAAATTATACAAAGCATATCTTATTTCATTGTGCGAAAGCTCAAAAGATTTAATATATTTTTCTTCTGTTCCAGTGTTGTTATTATTCAACTCCTTCAATTTACTTTCAATTTCTTCAAAGGATAACCCCTCAATATCGAAAGGAATATCTTCTTGATTTACGCCATATTCATCAAGTAGAGCGATTATTTGTTCATCCACCTTGCTACCTCCTTTTTTAGTATTATCTATATTATAATTTGTAAGAGTATCTTTTAACTCCTCCATAATCATAATAAACTTTTCTTTAGTTTCTTCTTCTGCAAAGGTACTAGTAGTAGCCAAAGCGTTCTCCATACCTGTATCGTAATTTTTATTAAGGAAAGTAATGCCCTGATATCTATAATCAATAATATTGAAAATTTTCTCTTTACCATTGTAATTATATGAATCTACAATAATTTCCATAGAGAGTTTAATATTTTCATCACGATTAATTATATCTTCAGCATAATTCGCATAACCCTTCCATATGTATGCATCACAAAACACGTAATTTTTATTATCAAATTCTTTTATTTCGTGGTTGCATGTTTCAGGAACTACGCCTATTGGCACTTCTTTATAAATTAACTTAACTTCCTCTTTATTAACCTTACTTTGTTCTAATTCCATATCATGCCCACCAAATTGTACGTCACCATTCTCGTCAACTATCACATTAGCCAATATGGGAATATTTTTAATTGAATCCTTGGTTTTTTCCATATCGTCAACTTCAAAATGAGAGCGGTTTGGATTATCACCATCATGACAAACTCTGAGACGCATTTTAATAAACTTATCAGAATCGAAAGAATTATCTATTTCATAAGTAGTAGCAAGTGATAAATGCTGTAATTTATTTTTTTTACTCAATATCCACTTCACCACCTTTCTAAAAAATCATCTTATTACTAAAAGTAAATTTTGTACTGTCTATTTTTCCAAAATCAAAAAATAGAGTAGGGGAGTTTTCAAAAATAAAAATCCCATTGGTTTCAACCAACAAATTATATCCATTTTGGAGTAATTTATTTTTTAATTCTTCAGAAAAACAATGAATAAACTTCATGAATTTGAAACCTCCTTTTATTCCTCATTATTTTCCTGCCCTTCACCATCACTAGCACCATCGGTTTCCCTTGGTGGTCTATTGCTATCTTTTTTATCGGGGGACAGAGTATTAGCAGACGTAAGAGGTATAAATTTATCTTGTAGTCCCAAAATATCATTTTCGAGAGTTGTAGAATATTGTACTTCTAATGGTGACATTCCCAGACTACCGCAAACTTCACGTTTAACCGGAATTCCATACGAAGCAGCTTCTTTAAGTCTTTTATATACTTCGCCATAATTCATTTCAGTAGTATTAAGTATTTTAACTTTAAAATTATCATCTAACGATAACTTTAATTTACGATTTAGCCATCGTTCATATTGCCTATACAGATTAAATATTATAGTTTCGTCTGATACGATGCTTTTACGTATTGATTCTTCTGTAATTTTGTCGGAATTAAAAATAGCCTGGTTTACACCAGACGAATTCCAAAAGCTCTTTTCTGCATCTGCAACAGAGTTATTTTCAACCTTATTTTTATCTCCTAAATGAATATCTTTAATATCTTCATAGGGGGACAATATGAATCCAGCTTGATCAGGAAGCTGTTGCATGGCCCGATTACCAAAAGTTATAGCTTCATCCAAATGTAATGCAAAATCATTGGCTTTATCCGCATCTTTTCTATATGGTATTTTTGCAACCAATACTACATAATTTTGAAGTTCTTCTTTTGCTTTTTTTAATAATTTATAATCTTGCAAATCAAAAATATCAGGAAATATACTTGCAAAAAACGGAATAGGATAATCTAATTCTTCGTTTAGTTTTATACATACACTATTTTCAACACTTAATTCTTGCCATCTATATTCTTGTCCTTTTTCTCTATATAAATCATATTTTTCTTTAAATTCTGGAGCATAGTATGTTTCTAATAATTTTTGATTTTTTGTATTGCTAAAAAATGAAAAATTAAACTGAAAAGTTCTTACACCATCTGCCCAACCATTAAGTCTACAATAATCAGGATTAAGCGGTTGGATAAAATATGAATAATTTGTGCTATAATCATACCCATAAAAAACATCTTCAACAAAAGAAGTTTTTGTTATTTTACTAAATTCATGTTTTATATTCATATCTTCAACATATTTAGTTGTTTTTAAATATTTCTTTAGTATGTTTTCTTTGGGTAATTCAATAATTTTATTATTATTTATATTAATAATATAATCATATCTCGCCATATCTGACACATAATGAATTAATCTTTTATATTGAGGACTTAAATTATATAAAAGCCTAGATATTTGTCTTATAATTTTTCCACTAGTTACAGGGGATTGCAAATATTTAATTATATCCTCTTTTTTATACTGTGATAAAAATGCGCTGCCTTCCGATGTTGCTTGTAAGTCTTTTTTCATTAGTTGAACAAGTTTAGATACATCAAGTTTATAATACTTAACCTCAAATTCTTGTTTGTTTTTTTCTTCGGACAATAAAAATTCCCTCCTTTCTTTCGGGAATATTAGTATTTGCGTATGTTGGGTTTCTTAAATAAGAAAAGTTTATTCATATCTACTTTTATATCTCGATTTCGTTCCTTATTCTTTTTTTCTTCAAGATAAACCCAGAATAATCCATACATTAACGCAGAAAATTTATCTTTTGGTATAGAGCGAGATATTTGTTCTACTTCCGAATCATTACCTCTCTGCTTATATAGCAGATTCATAATTTCGTCACAAAGATTGTTGGTAAGTATGTATGGTATCTCAGCAAGTGCAATTTCTTCGCTATCGTCTTTAAATTTTTTTTTATTTTTCTTTTCCAGCTCTTTAAGTCCTTCGTTTGGCGTTTTTAATAATTCAACATCTAATTTATTAAATACTTTCATAATGTTATTAATCATATCACTGTTTTTGGTTTCTTTTCTTTGTGATTTTAAAGCGTATACCATCGGTATAGCGTCTTGAGCTTCGTATTTAGTCCATTGATTATCTATATCATTGACAACTTTATATGGTGGGTTTCCATCATTTAAATCCAATACCAACTGGTCAACCACTCCTGATCCAATTCCATTAGCATCAATTACTAAAATACTAGCCTTATATTCTCTTACTTTTTCTTTTAAAAACTTTGCTTGCCAAGTATCGTGTTGTCCTTCGGAAGAAAATATATTAACAATCTGTTTATGATAAGTCCCATCTCCACGGGGAGTAAGTTTAATAACCACTAAGGCACATAACGCATTTTCTTTTCCTGTGCTTCGGGATACATCATATGCAAGTACATATTGTACTTTTGTATCTCCGCAATGCTCCCATTCTGCTATAGATAATGTTCTACATTTATTTAATTTTTCATCAGATA
>DUOG01000056.1 GCA_012838945.1 Acholeplasmataceae bacterium
ATCAAATCTTTTATCCCATTCGCCAAAGTCAACACCTTTTCTTGGTGATGCCATAGTAGAAAAATTATTTTTTTTAGAAATATTATATGGTGGATCGGTTATTATGTGATTTACTTTTAGGTTACTTTTTTTTAATTCTTTAACAAAGACAAATGAGTCTGCTAGATAAGATTTGTAATATTCATTTTCATTTCTTTTATCAATATATGCTTCATTTATAGTATTAGCAATTGCTTCTGCCATAAAAGGTGGAACAGCATTTCCTATTTGCCTACAAATACTTGTTTTTGGTCCTGTGAATACAAAATCATCATCAAAACTTTGAATTCTCGCAGCTTCCCTAGGCGTTATTGCCCTATGTAAGACTGGGTGTGAATTTCTTCCATTTGATGGTGTATCAAATCTAGTATCTATTGTTGGGCTAACATCATCCCATACAAGTCTTGACCACGTGGTAGCAAACTTTTGTTTACCATGCAACTCTAATGGTATAGAAGATTTATCTCCTTCAGGCGGAACCATCTTTAATTTTTCAAGAGCTATTTTGCTATGATTTGTAGCTTTATGGTTATAAACTTTCGTACCACGTAATTTTTTTTGATATTCCGACTGTGGTTCATTAATATATTCGGAAACATCTTTACCTTGTCCGGAGTTTAAATACCATAAATCTGAGATGGCATCTCTAACTGTAGCTGCATTTTCCCTATCTCCGACAGGAAGCGGGATACTTCTACTTAATGAGCCAATTATAATGGCCCTTTCCCTATTTTGTGGAACGCCAAAATCACGAGCATTTATAAATCCCGAATTAACTATATAACCAAGCTTAATAAATCTTTCTTTGATTTCGTTTAAGAAATATCCACCTGATGCATTAAGTAAATTTCTAACATTTTCAATAACAAATACTTCAGGTTTTAGTTCTTTTACTATTTCAATATATTCCAAAAATAGGAAATTCCTAGGATCATCTAATCCAAGTTGTTTCCCCTTTAAACTAAATCCTTGGCAAGGCGGTCCACCAATAACCATATTTACTCCGAGACGCTTTGATTCTGAAATAACTTTCCTTTTAGTTTCTTTATCAGTAATGTCTCCGACTATGCCAGTAGCGCCTTTGATATTTTTATTAAATGTATTTACAGCATTTTGGTCAAAATCTAGTCCCAAAACAGTTTGAAAATTCTTATTTTTATCAACTCCGTATGAGAATCCCCCGGCACCACAAAATAAGTCTAATATTTTAAATTTCATATCTGTCTCTCCTAATCTTGAGGAAATAATTTCTACTCCCTCATATTATATCATCAATATTGATAATATCAACAGATTTTAATATATTTTTTTATTTTATGTTTTGTCATTCTAAATTAATAAACTTATATAAATACTTTTCTACTAATTCTGCGGCACCACTAAATGATTCTTTATACTTAATATACATAAAATGCGCGAAAGTTTCTGCCTGTTGCTCAGAAAGCAATTCGTGCCATTTGTTTGTAACTCCAGTTTTAGTATCAGGATTAAATTCGCGCTTTAAAATTTTTAGTTCTGCTTCGCTAAATATCTTTGATTTAAATCCTTCTTCGTAATAAAACAATTCTTGAAATTGAAGTGCGTGAAATGTTTCGTGAAATGCTAATTTAATGATTTGTTCTTCAGTTGCAATTTTTAAAAAATCTTTATTATAACGAATTACACATAATTCTATTTCAAACTTACCCGAATGTTTATTTGATTCGAAATTATCACCAGTGCTTACAAAAACCCAAATATTTTCATCTATCCTTAGCTTTTCTCGGACGTAGTTAGTAGCAGCTATAACAAGCTTTTCATTAAAACATTCATATATTACTTTCAATTAAATCACCTAAAGTTCAAAAATATTAAACTATATCAATTATATAGTTCTTACTACGAGTTACGGTTATTTAAACATATCTTATCTCTTCTCTAAATAAATATATTGGCCAAAATCTTTACATTCTAACAATTAGGTTTTATTTTAGCACCTAAATC
>DUOG01000057.1 GCA_012838945.1 Acholeplasmataceae bacterium
AAGCAATCATATCTTCATAGTTGTCAAACCAACTAGTTAGTGATTGTTTATTGGCTATTAAAAGAAGACTTGCTAATTGATCAGTTGATATTCCGTATGAATCAAAATTTTGAAGTACTTGTTTAATTAGTTCATATGGTTCATCACTTTCTTGAATTTCTACAATTATTTCTTGAGCCTTTTTGAATGTATTAAGGACGATTTCTTCTTTAATAAATTCTTCAACTAATTCTTGATTACGTGCAACAACTTCTAAATAATATTCATATTCGTCGGAAAGATCAAAATCAGATGCTTTCATGCCAATGACCCAACCATAAGGTTCTAACATGATGTTAATAAGTTCATTAGTTTTTAAAGTTAGTAAATTTTGATTGAAATTTAGGGTAACTTGTGCTGGTTCAGAGTTTTCTACTGTTCCATTTCCAACAGCAATAACCGTAACTGGATAGTTACCAATTTTAATAACAAAGTCAGCTACATCAATTGATGGTTGTTGGGTTCTAACTTGAACGCCATTTACACTTACTAGGTAAGCATTAGCTCCCGTTACTTGATTCCATGTCAAAACCCCGTCAGTGATAACTAGATTTGCAGGGGTTTCAAGTTTATTGGTAGTAGCATCCACAACATAACTTACTGGGCCAGAAAACTTAGAATCTTTTTTGTCCTTACCCGTTGCTTTGACACTAATTTGATAAGTACCTGTGTCTAAAGTTAAGGTCTTTAAATCAAAACTATTGGTAGTAGTCGAGTGTTCGTTTACCCCCACTTTTACGACATAACCAGTGGCCTCTTTTACTTGATCCCAGTGTACAACATCGTCAGAAATTCTAACATTAGTTGGAGTATCTAAAGTCTTGGTACAACCAACTAATACAAACAAAGCTGTCAATAGTAAAAAAAATTTAAAATTTTTTCTCATTTCATTTTCTCCTTTTTATATAGATATATATTATATCTTAGTAAAATTATATCATTTTAAAAAAATATTATCAATAACTAGGCAATGAAAACTAAATTTTTTTGATAAGACTTTTCGTCCTAAAAATTGGGACAACAGGTATACTGATTTTCTCTTCACCAAATTCAAAAAAAGGTTAGATTTTAAAAACCTAACCTTTGATTACTATTGATCTTTATATATATCTTTTAAGATACTTTCGATTCTTTCTCCGTATTCAATTGAGTGATCTTCTTTAAATCTTAACTCTGGTGTCTTTCTTAAATCAATTCGTTGACTTAATTCAGTTCTAAGATATCCCTTTGCTTCTTCTAGTATTTTTTTCGTTGCTTCAATTTGTTCAGGAGTTCCTTGAATCCGATAATACACCGTAGCGATTGAGAAGTCTTTTGTTAAGGAAACCTTTGAAACTAAAACAAATCGTAATCGATCGTCTTTAGCAGATGTAAGTAAGATTGTATTAAGCTCCCTTTCAATAATTTTTTCTAATCTTTCTTGGCGATATGCCATCGGGATCACCTCTTTTACTTTTTTTCTTTTTACAACTAAATCTTGTGATTAAATATTTAATTAATCACGCTCTACTTCTTCCATGATGAATGCTTCAATTACGTCTCCTTGTTTAATATCATTATAGTTTTCAATTGTTAAGCCGCACTCATATCCTGCTCTAACTTCACGAACATCATCTTTGAATCGTTTGAGAGTGGAAAGATTTCCAGTATAAATGACCTTGCCATCTCTAATCAAACGAACACCACTGTTACGTGTAATGTGTCCACTGGTTACATAACAACCACCAATGGTACCAATTCGACTAACCTTAAAGATTTCTCTAACTTCAGCCTGACCAATGACCTTTTCTTCATAGACTGGATCAAGCATACCTTTTAAGGCTTTTTCAATATCTTCTTGGAGTTTATAGATAACATCATAAAGTCTGATTTCTACCCCTTTTTCTTTAGCTAAATCAGCAATATTGGCCATTGGGCGAATATTGAATCCAATTACGATCGCATTAGAAACAAGGGCCAGGTTAATATCGGTTTCAGTAATAGCACCAACTCGGGCACTAACGAAATTGATATTAGTACCTTCAATATCAATTTTACCTAGAACGCCTTTTATCGCTTCGATTGAGCCTTGAACGTCACATTTAATAATTAGATTTAGTTCTTTAATCGAATCATCTTTTTGGTTTTTAAATAATTCAGTTAAAGATATTGGTTTCCCAACACCTTTTTCTTCATTAAACTTACGGTATGCTCTCTCATCAGCGATACTACGAGCACTCTTTTCATCTTCTAAGACGATGAAACGTTCACCAGCGTTTGGTACTTGTTCAATACCAGTTACTTCGACTGGTTTTGATGGACCGGCTGCTTTAACAAGGTTTCCGTTTTCATCATGCATTGCTCTAATCTTACCGTAGGTTGTTCCAACTACAATTGGGTCACCAATTTTAATTGTACCATTTTGAACTAATAGGGTAGCCACTGGGCCTCGCCCCTTATCGAGTTTTGCCTCAATAACTGTTCCCACACCAAGACGATTTGGATTAGCGCGATATTGTTCAAGTTCACTTACTAAGATAATCATTTCTAGCAGCTCATCAACACCATCACCGGTAAGAGCAGAAAGATTAACAAAGATAGTACTTCCGCCCCACTCTTCTGGTATCAAGTTAAATTGAGTAAGTTCTTGTTTTATTCGATCTGGATTAACTCCTGGTTTATCCATTTTATTGATTGCTACTATGATTGGAACTTTGGCTGCTTGAGCGTGTTCAATAGCTTCTTTAGTTTGAGGCATAACGCCATCATCAGCAGCGACTACTAAAATAACGATATCGGTAATTTGAGCACCACGAGCGCGCATTTCGGTAAAGGCCGCGTGTCCTGGAGTATCAATGAACGTAATGATTTGACCATCTTTATTCACTTGATAAGCACCGATATGTTGAGTAATTCCACCAGCCTCACCTTTAACAACTCGACTGTGGCGAATTGTATCAAGGAGAGTAGTCTTTCCGTGGTCAACGTGTCCCATAATGGTGACTACTGGAGGACGTGACACTAATTCTTCTTCATCATCAATAATTTCAATTTTTTCAAATCTTGTTAAGTCAGTAAACACTTTATCCTTTACTTCAAAACCATACTCCATCGCTACTAATTCAATAATATCGCGATCTAATATTTGGGTTGCTGTTGCCATCACTTGAAGTGATAAGAAAAGTTTTTTAACTAATTCAGTAACACTAATACCTAAAGCTTCAGCAACTTCAATTGTTGTCATACCTTTTTCATAGTAAATTGTCTTTTGATCAAACTCTTGTGCTTTTGGAACGTTACTAGTTCTTCTTTCATTTTTATTGCGTTTGATCTTAACGTTTCGACGACGATACTCACCAGTATCAGCACTACGATCTTGTGCTCCCTTTTTCTTTCCTTTTTCACGAGTAATATTATATTCATCATCTTCAAGGAAATGTTCATATTTTCTTAGAGTTTCTTCGTCAACTTTTGGTACAACAATATCATCTTCGAATTTTGGTCTAGTTACTGGTTTTTTAGTTTCTACTTTTGGTTGCTTAGGTTCAGGTTTTGAACTTTCTGGCTTTGTTGCTTTAGGCGCCGGTTTTGAAGTTGGTTGAGGAGCTGGTTTACTTGGTTTAGTTGATTGCTTTTCGGATGACCTTTGTGGTTTTACTGGTTGTTGTGGTTGAGGAGTTGGTTGAGGTTTTTCCGTTTGCTTTTGATCAACTTTTGGTTTTGATTTTTTAAATGGGTATGGTACATTATATCTTTTTGCGAGCTTCTTTTCAATATCTTTATCGATATTAGTTTCAGCATCTGCTTTCACACCAACATTATCTAATAATTTTATTAACTCCTCAATATCTTCCCGAAATATTTCCGCCAATTCTTTAACCTTCATAGAGGTCACCTCTTTCTAATTCATTCATTATCGCTTGATAAAAATTGTCATCGGTAATTCCTATTATTTTTCTTCCCGGCTTACCTGTGGCATGCGATAATTCGTTTGTGTTAAATTTTATATGTAAGGGAATATGATAAAAATAACATTTTCTGTTGATTTTATCAAAAGTTTTTTCTGATACATCATTTGCTAAAAAGACCATTTTCAGACTTTTACTTTTCAGTGCATTAAGAACTTGGTCCGTACCAGCAACAATCTTATTAGCTCTCGTAGCTAATCCTAATAATCCGAGTACTTTATTTTGTTTCATTTGACTCCTTTAATAGTTCGATTAATCGATCATAAATTGCCTCTGGTACTGGCACCTCTAAATGTCTATCTAATGCTTTTTTCTTTTTAGCAGTATTGATTGCTGAAAGGGATTTTGATATATATGCTCCATGCCCGTTCATTTTTCCAGTAGGGTCAATAACTACTTCTCCGTTTGGGTCACGAACCACACGAAACATTTCCATTTTGGGATAACGCTCATTAGTAACAATACATTTTCGCAATGGAACTTTTTTTACTCTGTTCAAGAATATCCCTCCTACTAGTACATACTAACATTAGGTTCATATTCAATATTTTCACTTCGAGCCGTTGTTTCATCTTTAATATCAATCTTCCAACCGGTGGCTTGAGATGCTAAACGTGCATTTTGTCCGCCCTTTCCGATTGCTAGTGAAAACTGAGTATCCGGAACAATAACGGTAGAAGTTTTAGTTTTTTCATCAGCTATAACACTAATTACTTGCGCTGGGGTTAATGCCTCAGCAATCAAGTCAACCGGATTATTCTTCCAGGTAAATATATCAATTCGCTCATTATTTAAAGCATTGTTAATTTGTTTAATCCGAGCACCTTGAATACCAACACATGCTCCTTTTGGATCAACATTTTCATCATTGGATAAAACGCCAACTTTGGTTCTTCTGCCAGCATCACGGGCAATAGCCATTATTTCAACGACACCACTACTTACTTCAGGAATGTATAATTCAAATAGTCGTTTCACAATGTCACGATGAACTCGTGATACAAATATTTTGGGTCCCTTGGTTCCTTCTTCAACTTTTGATATATATACAGTTATATCAGTTCCTTCAATTAAAGGCTCACCATCGATAGCTTCTTTTCTTGGCATATATGTATCAACATTAAGTCCAAGGCTTAAATAAACTGCTTCATCAGTTACTTTTTTAATACGAGCAGTAATAATTTCATTCTCTCGTTCTTTAAAAAATTCATATTGTTTTTTACGTTCTAATTCAGTTAATCCTTGAGTAAACACTTGATAGAATTGTCGAGCTGCTTTACGAGGCAACTCTTCAAATTTAATTTCTCTTTTAATTACTGCTCCTACTTTGGCATTCCCTTTTTCCTTAAGGGCATCAGCTAGCGTAATTTGTGCTTGCTCTTCTTCTTCATCAATTTCTTCAACGATCATTTTTTGTTCAATTATTTTTATTCTACTTTTCTCTGGCTCAAATTCGACATGAATATCACCATCATAACCCACGTGTTTACAAGCTTTAACTAAAGCATTTTCGACAGATGTTAATACATCTTCAACTTGTAATCCCCGTTCTTCAGCAACTTGTTCCAGAGATTCATAAAAGGTTTTTCGTACCACTGATTTCCCTCCTATACTGATAAACGAATTTTTGCTATTTGTGACTTTTGGATTTGAACGTTTTTGGTAAATTGCTTAATCTTAGCATCAACACTTAATGTCTCACCATCAAAATCAACCAAGATACCGATAAATTCTTTTTCTTTAGCAATCTTTTCATAAGTCTTAATATAGACCTTTTTGCCAATTGCTCGATAGATATCTTTGTCAGTTGTTAATTCACGTTCAATCCCCGGGGAAGAAACTTCTAAATAATACTGACCTTCGATTGGATCTAATTCATCAAGTTTATCTGATAATGCTTCATTTAAAGCAACTGAATCTTCCATAGTTAATCCGGTTTCTTTATCAGCAATTACTCTAATAATGCGCATCCCATGTTCACGCACATCTTCAACACTAACGATTTCTAAATTGAGATCTTTTGCAATCTCACCAGCAATTTCATAAATTTGATTTTCTAATTTGTTCATTTTATTACCATCCATATCCATATAAAAGAGTGAGAAACAAGTCTCACCCAGTTAGTCTTATTCATCTCACTTATTATATCATACTTTTAACCAAAATGTCAACTAATACCACATTTTATAATCTGTCAAACTAAACTTTTTTTACTGTTTCGTATATATATTATATGATTTCAAATTAAATTTATGCCTATTATTAGAAAAATTAATAACTTGTTTGATTAATAATTTTATTGTATAATTAATTTTATAGACATCACTTAGAAAGAGGTATTATAAAATGTTTAAAAAATTCGCTAGTTATTATTATAATCACCGGCACCTATTTATTATCGATATGATTTGTGCCTTTATCATCGCTATTATAGATCTAATCTTCCCTACTGCAACCAACACCATTCTAAAAGAATATCTCCCTGAGGGAAAATACCGCGAAGTGTTTATCTTTGCTGGGGTATTGTTAATAGCTTATCTAATAAGGGCTTTCTTATCCTTTGTGGTTGGTTATTGGGGCCACAAAATGGGAGCAAGAATTGAACGAGATATGCGTTTTGATCTATTTAAAAAATATCAAGAATTAGATTTTCAATTCTTTGATGAGAATAAAACTGGAGTCTTGATGAGCAATCTGACCAATCATCTCCATGATATATCTGAAATGAGCCATCATGTCCCTGAGGATGCCTTTATCAGTTCTGTTATGCTTATCGGTAGTTTTACCATTTTGGCCTTTACTAATCTTTATTTAACCCTAATAATCTTTGGCGTTATTTTAATTCAGATTATATTTGCGGTTAACAGACGAAAAAAGATGCTTAATAGTTTTCGAGTAGTAAGAACTACTCATGGTGAACTCAACAGTCAAATTGAAAGCAATATTGAAGGAATCAGATTAACCAAAGCTTACAACAATGAAAACTATCAATTAAAAAAATTCGGTAAAATCAATAAGTCTTATGAAGAAAGTTGGGGAGATGCCTATTACCAACTAGGATTCTTCAGTGCCGGCAATGAGTTTTTCGCTCAAATTACCAATCTAACTCTTCTTGTTAGTGGTAGTTTATTCGTTATTTTCGCTGATTTAGACCCACTTGATTTAATCCAATATTTCCTATATATTAACTTCTTAACTAGACCGATAAATCGATTACTTTCAATGATTCAACAAATTCAACAAGGTATATCTGGATTCGAAAAGTTCTACCACATTATGAATCTAACTCCAAACATTAAATCTAATCCAGATGCAATAAAATTAACCTCCCCAAGAGGAGATATCAAGTTTATTGATGCATCTTTTGCTTATGAAGAAGGGCGCGAAGATGTCTTAAAGAACTTTAATCTTCACATTAAACCAGGGCAAAAAATTGGATTAATTGGTGAAACCGGAGTCGGAAAATCAACTATTTCCAAACTTATCCCTCGTTTCTATGACTTAAACAGTGGACAAATCTTATTTGATGATCGCGATATTAAAGAATATGACATCTACTCTTTACGTAATTCTATCGGCCATGTGCAACAAGATGTTTTTATTTTTTATGGTTCAATTAAAGACAATATTTTATTTGGACGACCTGATGCCACCATGGAGGAAGTTATTATGGCCGCTAAACAAGCCAATATTCACGATTTCATTATGTCTCTTGAAGAAGGATATGATACTATCACTGGGGAAAGAGGCGTTAAATTAAGTGGCGGTCAACAACAACGAATTGCGATAGCTCGACTCTTCTTGAAAAAACCATCAATACTAATTTTAGATGAAGCTACTAGTTCTCTTGACAACGCAACTGAACAAATGGTTCAATCAGCATTTAACTTACTTGCTCAAAATAAGACAGCTATTATTATTGCTCACCGTTTATCAACAATTCGAAATTGTGACCAAATTGTCGTCTTAGGCAAGAACGGTATTATCGAACAAGGAAACCATGAAGAATTATATCAATTAAAGGGAGCATATTATAATTTATTACAAGAATAGCTTTCAAAAGTTTGTATATGGCTTGCTAAATTTTCCATTTTTACATACAATATATATACCTAAGTAGAAAGGAGATATAAAATTGATTAAAATAAAGATAAATAATCGAATTCAAGAAGTTAAAAAAGGGACAACTCCTTTAGACCTTCTTAAACCAGAAGATAAGAAAAAATACTTTCTCTGTAATGTTAATAATCGCTTAAGAGAATTAACTTATCCTTTAGAAAGTGATGCAACCATTGAATATTTAAAACTAGACCACAGTGAGGCTGGAAAGGCTTATGAGGCTAGTCTTCGTTATGTCATAGCTATGGCTTTTCATAACCTATATCCTGAGGTACATATACGTTTTAGTTATAATGTATCACGCTCAATTTTCTGTCAGATCTTAACTCCAGGAGTAGTTTTTGATAATGCAATGTTTCAAAATATAAGTCAAGAAATTGAACGTTTAATCAATCTTGATCTTAAAATAGAGCGTTACTTAACTGCTATTCCAGATGCTATAGAATTATATAAAAAGTTTAATTTTTTAGATAAAATTGATATCTTAAAATACCGACCTGAACAAAAGGTCCACTTATATTCTTGTGGCGATTATATCAATTACATGCATAGTTATATGGTCCCATCAACCGGTTATCTTCATAACTATAAATTAAGACTATATAACCCGGGAATGATTATTCAATACCCACGCTATGAGTTAGGAGGAGAAATCCCGCCGTTTGAGGATGCTCCAACCTATGGAAAGACTTTAAAGAGAGCTTATGAGTGGGCTAATCGCATCGAAGCACAAACAATTTACCAAATCAATCAAAAAATTGAAAATAACGAAATCATCGATTTCGTTCAAGTTTGTGAAGCCAAGCATTCAAATATGCTGGCTGAGATTGGTATGAAAATTAAAGAAGATATTGAAAACATTCGTTTAATCGCGATTGCGGGACCATCATCAAGTGGGAAAACTACCTTCTCCAATCGTTTACGAATTGAATTAATGTCTTTGGGCATTAAGCCAGTTATGATCTCAATTGATGATTATTACTTGAACCGTGAAGATATATTACCTGATGAAAATGGCGATGTTGACTTAGAACACATCAATACTCTAGACCTTGATTTGTTTAACCAACATATGTTAGCTCTAATCAATGGTGAAGAAGTAGAAATGCCACACTTTGATTTTAAAATTGGACGCAGAGTTCCGGGTAAAAAGGTTCGAGTTCATAAAGATTCTCCAATAATTATTGAAGGAATCCATGCTCTAAATGAAGCACTGACAAGTTTAATTCCTAAACATCAAAAGTTCAAGATCTTTATTTCTCCACAAATCCAAATCAATATTGACAATTACACGCCAATGAGTATTACTGACTTAAGATTAATTCGACGAATTGTTCGCGATAAACACTTCCGAAATACTCCAGCTCGTAATACTATTGCGATGTGGCCATCAGTTCGAAGAGGAGAATTCCGTTGGATATATCCACACCAAGAAGGTGCTGACTATGTCTTCAATTCTGAACTCACATATGAGTTATGTGTTTTAAAGAAATATGCTTTAGAAACATTAAAAGAAATTAAAACTGATGATGAATACTATATCACAGCAAACCGTCTCATCAAGTTCTTGAAATACTTTAAAACTCTTGATGATGATATCATTCCAAACAATTCAATTCTTCGTGAGTTTATTGGTGGTAGTATTTTCTAAGACCAGATGACTAAATCTTATACCATATCTGAACCTCACATATTGGGTTGTATAATTTCAAATTAAAATAAACTATGATTGTTTTCATCAATGTAAGAATCTAGATTAATAAATTAAGCCCGCACCTTAAGTTGCGGGCTTTTTGCTGGATATTATCTATCCTTTAGACTTTTTAAAAATATATCTCTCTTTTTAAAATCTAAGCATAAACGTTTGATTATGATTAATTTTCTATGAACTCAACCGAAGTTATATCAAGTTTGTTCATTTCAACAACAAGACATCTTTGCCATGGAATACAGGCATCTCCAATTGCATTATTGCTCGACTTCATAGATTTAACTTCAATTTTTATAACTTGGTTCTCCTCAGAGATATTTTTAATTTTATATGGTCTAGTATAGTTACAGGTAAAGACGAAAACGCATAACATTCTCTTATTAAAATCAACTTCTGTTGGATATTCAGCTAAGACAGAATCAAACTCTCCCTTATTTTTGATCAAATATGTGAAATTTTTCGGATAAGAATCATCATCTAAGAAATCATCATTATAAAAAGCTCCTCGGGTGAGATTTTCTATTAAAAAATCCTGATGCATCCATTCTCCAGCATTGTCATAAAGTTGGGCATTATAACGTTCATCGTTATACCCACTTTGATTGCTACATGCCATTAATGAGATAGCAATAGTGAATAATGATCCCAACAAAAAGATTTTTTTCATTTTTCATCCTCCTTTTTATTCTTATCTTAAAGTATAATTATTTACCCTTTAATTTAGCATATTCCCCACCAATAAAAATATCAACCTATGTATATCCAGGTATCTCATTATTTACCAACAGTATACCAACAAGAACCATTTACAGCAAACAATTACATAAGTTAAATAACTTATTTTTTTAGACAAGTTATATAAGGCTTGATTCAAAAAAAGAATCTAGCCTTTTTTTATATATAAGATCATGAAAAAATAAAAAAGTATCACTATTAAAATGATACTTTTTAAATATGAAATCTTTTTACAAGCTCATCTTTTGTTGTTCTGTCTCCAAAGAAGAACATTCCCAAAAGGGTTATAACAGAATATGCTGCACAGATCAAACTAGGGATAAATCCATGGGGTTCGATTAGTTTAAATAGATATAAAATTATTGGGATAAATCCTAGGATCGACATGCAGAAAAGATAGAATACATAATCACGATATTTTAGCGGTCTAACAAAGATAATAATTGTGATTGCTAGTGATGTTGCTATCATGACGAATGGCATCACATATTCTAATGCCCAGCGGGTTCCGATTGGTGCTAGAGTTAATGATGGAATAAACCTCTCAATCGCAAACACTAACAGAGTTACCGTAATTGCTTGAAAGAGGAGTCTTAAACTTATGTTGTAATTAGTCATTATCGTATATTTAATTAAAATCCATAAGTAGATGATTCCACTAATAACAATTAACGACCATAGCCCAGTCTCTAATAACAGCATATTAATTAAGAAACTAACACCACCAACCACTATGGAAATGAACAACAATAATCGAAGCACAAAATTTCGCTTTACCGCATCACTCGATTTATAAGGAGGGAACTTTGAAGGTTTTAAAGTTGTTTCTTTGTCACTTTCCTTTAAAACCGTGGTGCATAATGGACAAGTCATTCGGCTTGTTAAGATATGAACTTGACAATTAGGACACTCTTTCATTTTACACCTCCAACTCATTAGTTTCAATTACTAACTCAACACCGTCTTTTACCATTTGAACTAGTATTTCGCGTTGAATATTTCGTTCTTTAATGGTACTAGAAATATCAAGTACTAAATTATTGTTAAAGGAGATTGCTGAGATATTGATCGGGTTATTATGAGAAGCACCAATGGTGAAGACAACCCTTTCCACAAACGGAATCATTTCACTTGGAAGTTTAACAACTCCCAAATTGGAAAATGATGCTGTATTGGCACTGGCAGCTAATAAGTAATAACCAATCTTTATCGCAATTCTCTTTAAAGCAAGTGGCATAATTCTAATAAAGAAATTACGTTCAAATTTTACATTGGAGACAAGACGTCCATGGATCTTTTCTTTTACAAGTTCTTCTTTGAAAGTCTTGACTGTCTCTTCAAGAATTTCATCAAAAGTGATATCATTTTGGTTAAAGTCCATATCAGTACGAATATATAGAGAAAAATTGCGTAGTGTTCTTGAAGGGAAAAACTTTCTCAAATTCACTGGGACAAAGATTCGCACTGGAAGCTGCTTCTTCTTATTCTTAATTGATGTAACATAAATAGCATTTAAGAAGCAGGCTGTTATATATTCAGTAATAGTACAACCTTTCTCTTTACATACCTTTTTTATGCTATCAAGTTTAATATTAGCTTCAATTTTCCCAGTCCAATGTTTTAAGTATTCGGTTCCTTTGATACGGAATGATTTCTTTTCCTTCCGATTTATTTTTACATTTGGATCATAATTATATATGAAACTATCCTGTTCTTCTTCTACTAATGTTTCCATTTCATTTGAGATTATTTCACCAGTATTAGTTATTTGATTGCCTTTTAAAATTAAGTATTGATAAACAAGGGCTTTTAAAAACTCCAGTCCTCCGGTTCCATCAGTTATTGAATGGAAGATTTCTAGGGTTATTCTTCTATCATAATAACTAACTGTGAACAAAAATAAGTTATTATTTTTCGGATTTAGATAATTACATATATATGAACTTTCTTCTCTTACAAAAGGAATATTATTATTTTCATCAAAATAGTACCAAAATAATCCCCGGCGAAGCTTTACTTTAAAGGTTGGAAAACGATCTATCGTTAGTTCTAATGCTTGTTGTAATAGCCTTTTATCAATGGTCTCTTTTAAAGTCATTGATAAACGAAAGATATTAGGTCCACGCTTAGTAGCAATAGCCGGAAATACTTTTGCTGCGTTATCTAAACGATACCATTTATTTGTAGCCATTTTATCAGCTCCTATTTCCATTTTTGGAATTCGTATAATAAAATCCCTGCACTTACACTAACATTTAATGATTCAATTTTATCTGAGATGGGAATAATAATATTGACATCTGTTTGGGCTAACAGGTCTTTACTAACACCTCTTGATTCATTACCTAAAATAATGGCCCATTTATCAGGAATTGACACATCATTAAGGTTAACACTATTATATAGCGAGGTTCCAAAGACCTCTATCTTTTTGCTCTTTAAGATACCAATAGCATTTTCCAAGTTTTCATAACAAAATCCTATATCAAAAATTGCACCTTGGGTGGCTCGGATAACCTTATCATTGTAAATATCAACCGTATTAGGTCCCATAATTATGCCCTTAACTCCAAAGGCTACGGCACTCCTAATTATTGTCCCTAAATTTCCGGGATCATTAACATCATCCAATAATAAATAGTGGTCATAATCATAACTAAAATCATTTGTCATTTTTACTATTCCCACTATTTTTTGAGGCGATACCGTTTTGGTTACCTTCTTGATAATATCATAAGTTACTAAGAAATTATTAACACCTTCAATTAGATCTGTTTCTTCACAGATTAAAACATCAGTTAATAGCCCTCTCTTAGCTGCTTCTTCACAAAGGTGAAAACCTTCTACCAGAAACTTCTTCTCTTGTTGGCGTATCTTTTTAGTATTTAATGATGTGAAATATTTTATTTGATTATTAGCAAGTGAAGTAATTTTTGTTATCTTTGAATTATTTAACTTTCTCATATCAAACTATATTACTCGATACAATAGTAAAAGGAAAATAACAAAACCAATAACAAAATAAGCCAGATGACCAATTAGAAAATAAAACAATATTTTCTTATCCTCTTTGTTTTTAACTTTTCGATAAATAATATATGATACCAAACAACTTAAAATACCGATCAAACCAATCAAAATAACATAAGTAATTAACTTGAATTCTTTACCAAAGATTTTATCGGTTATTTTAATTAACAAAACTCCAATGTGGGGGAAAATTAAAGGGAAATTAATAAATGCTATAAAGGCAGCATAAATAAAGAATAATGTCCATCCCACCATTCTTTTTGGATTTATTTGAAGTACATCATATTGTTTCTTTTCTTCCTTGGTCAAGTAGTGATCATCAAGAATCTCAAATTCTTCTCTTAAGTTCTCAACCTCTTCTTCAGTTAATTCAGTTGGATTTCCTAGAAGAAGATCCTCGTTGTACTCGTTTAAAATATCTAGTATTTCTTTTTTGCGTTCAAGAGCTTCTTCATATGTCTTGGGCATTTCAAACTTAAATTGGTCCATAACTCACACTCTTTCCCTAATTATTTTTTGTTTTTATCATATTTATAATACCATAAGTTAGGAAAAAAATCTATTATTACAATCATAAACTAAAAAGAAAAGTGTCCCGAGGGACACTTATTAACATTAGGCTATCTTCCAGCTTGGTTGCCTCCACCTAATTGAGATTGAGCTAATGCTACTAATCGCTTAGTTATTTCACCGCCAACAGAACCATTTTGACGTGAAGTAGCGTCTGGTCCTAGATTAACGCCGAATTCATTAGCGATTTCAAACTTCATTTGGTTTAGTGCTTGTTGCGCACCAGGAACTAAAAGTTTGTTTTGAGAAGCTTTTTGTCCTGAATTAAATGCGTTATTCATCTTGTCACCTCCTGACGCTATTATTTTTTACTATTGGCTTATTTTTATAACTATATTACCATAGTAGTTTTTGGCATAACTGAATAACTTTGGAAGTGACAAATTATCTTATTTAAAATAAATTTTCAATGTTTTCATCATTGATAAAAATATTTGTGTGTTTTTTACTACTTAAATGATAAACCTTTTTATTGAGAAGTGCTTCTTCAATTAAACTTTCATAATCGAATTTATTTTCTTCTTCAATTGCCTTACTAAGTTTTGGTTTAATTTGAGGATGGCGTGGAACAAAGATTGTACAACAATCTTCATAAGGCTTAATTGAAATATCATAGGTTTCAATGTCACGAGCAATTTTAATGATGTCTTCTTTGTCCATAGTTGATAGTGGTCTCACAATTGGAATATTAGTTACCTCATTTATTACTGCCAAACTTTCAAGTGTTTGACTCGCAACCTGACCAACACTTTCACCAGTCACTAAAGCAACCGCATTAACACTCTTAGCAAGTCGTTCAGCAATTCGATACATCATTCTTCGCATAATAGTAATACCATAATCATCTTGACAATTTCGATAAATCTGTTCTTGGATTTTAGTAAATGGGATAACATGCAAAGTTATCTTTTGGTTGCTGTCATAACAAGCGATTTTTTCTATTAAATCGATGACTTTTTGTTCCGCTTGAGCACTGGTGTGAGGGGGAGATGCAAAGTGAATTGCTTCAAGTTCAATCCCTTTTTTAAGGGCTAAATAACCACCAACCACACTGTCTAAACCACCCGAAATGAGTAGTAATCCCTTCCCTAAAATTCCGCTTGGGAAGCCACCTAATCCTTTATAAACCTTGGTATATATAAAGGTTCCTTCCGGGCGAACATCAATATTCATTGTTAGATCTGGTTCGTGCATATCAGCTTTAATATTTTCAATATTTTTAAAAATATGCCGGGCAACTTCTTTCGTGATTTCAGGAGATTTTAATGGGAAGTTTTTATCAGCACGATTAGTTTCAATCTTGATTTTAGTATTTCCCTTAATCTCACTTTTTAAAACTTGTTCTGCTAAGTTTTTAATATCATCAATATTTGAATTAGTTTTTGCTACTAGACTAAAGGAATAAATCCCAGGAATTTTTCGTAATATTTCGATAATTTCATCTGGTTCAGTTCCGTTCAAATGAACATAATATCTAACACCACGATCTTCGAAGCGGATCTTTTCAAATGAACTTAATGCTCTTTTTATGTGATTATTTAAACGATTAGTAAATGTTTTTCGATTTCCTTTTTTTAAACTCAATTCGCCATAGCGAATTAAAATATGATCATACATTTTTACTCCTTACTAGCGATTAATTTAATTTTATCAATTAAATAATCGATTTCTTCAATAGTCGTTTGAGCCGCTAAACTAATCCTAATTGATGAAAGGGCTCTATTTTCATCATTTGTAACCGCCAAAACACATCGTTCTGGCTTTCGAATTTTGGAATTGCAGGCTGATCCTGCAGCAACATAAATATCAAATTGCTCTAGGAAATGTAATACTGTTTCCGAGTTCTTTCCTAGAATAGATATGTTTAATATATATGGTGAATAGTTCTTTTCTCCTGAGTTGATAGTAACATTCGTAATTTGATTTATTTTTTGACGCAAGTATGTATTTAATTCACAAACTTTTTCATAATGTTCTTGCATCTTTAAGTAACTAATCTTTACTGCTTTTGTACAAGCACAAGCACCAGCTACATCAATGGTTCCTGGCTTTAAGCCATTTTGTTGACCAGAACCCTTAAGAACCGACATTAGATTAATGCTATCATTATAGGCGAGGAACCCTTGTCCTTTCAAACCATTTAACTTATGAGCACTGACGGTAAACAAATCAATATCATTGAAATCAAAATCGGGTACTATTTTAGCCATGCCCTGTACCATATCAACATGCAGTTTGGCACGATTTTGATTTTTGACAATCTTGGTTATTTCTTTTATTGGTTGAATACTACCAAGAATGTTATTAACCCACATTATCGATACTAATACTGTATCATTGTTAATGGCCTTTTCTAATTGGTCTAACGATATTATCCCGTTTTCATCAACGTCTAAATAGGTAACATCAAATCCTTGCTTTTCAAGATGTTCAAAACAAGCCATTACTGATGGATGTTCTACCTTAGAAGTGATGACGTGCTTTTTTTGATAATTATTTGCGACACCAAAGATGGCAATATTATTAGCTTCAGTCGCACCACTAGTAAAAATTATATTATGGTTTGATAGTTTAAAAATATCCTTTAGTTCATTTTTGGCTTTTTCAAAAAGTGTCGAAGCAAGACTACCAGTCTTATACAAACTGCTAGCGTTACCCCAATATTTTTGGTTGATTAAATTATATACTTCCAAAACCTCATTATTAGGTGGGGTGGTAGCGGTAAAATCAAAATAATACATAGATAATCACTCTCTTTACTTACTTGTCTATTATATATAAAGTGCAAACATTTTGCAAATCTTTTGAAAAGATTGTATAATCATTTTGCACAATGTAAGAAAGGAAGTTTAAACTTATATGAAACATATTGAATTCTTTCCAGACGGTGTGTGTTCGAAAAAAATATCTTTTGATATTGATAAAAACAATCATATCCATAACCTTAAATTCAAAGGCGGATGTGATGGAAATCTAAAAGCGATAGCAAAGATTCTTGAGGACTTTGATGCTAATACTGCGGTTAAATTACTTACCGGGAATGCCTGTGGACGAAGAAATACTAGTTGCACTGATCAATTAGCACAAGCAATCAAGGAGAATATAGATGTTTAAGGACCTTTCTTTCAGTCCTGACAAAGAAATTAGTTATCAAGAATTACTGACATATTTAGATGCTTTAATAGATGGTATTGATAATACCATCTCTAATCTTGCCAATGCCTCTGCTCTTTTGAATTATTTTTTAGAAGATATTAATTGGGTAGGCTTCTATTTATATGATGACCAATTAAATGAACTATTATTAGGACCTTTTCAAGGTTTACCTGCTTGCACCAACATTCCTTTAGGAAAAGGAGTATGTGGAGTATCAGCAGAAAGAAAAGAAACCATAGTTGTTCCTGATGTTCATGAATTTCCTGGTCACATAGCTTGTGATGCAAGATCACAGTCTGAAATTGTAGTTCCCCTTTTTAAAGGCAATCAACTACATGGTGTCTTAGACATCGATAGTCCGCTAAAAAACCGCTTTGATGAAATCGATAAAGTAGGGTTAATTAAAGTCGCAGAACTCATTACCAATAAAGTTTTTAAGTAATCCCCAGGGTCAAATTTTTGACTCTTTTTTTGATTTTTAAAAGCATATACATCCTTTCAAAAAAGAATAAACGAATTTCTTATGCGAATAATAAGTATATCATTCGCGATACTTTTAGCTAATTGTTATAATAATTGTGTAAGAACTTATAAAAAGGAGGTCATAATAATTAAAACAATCAACATTAATACATCCATTCATGATCTAGTAAAGAGTTACCCAGAGATCAAAGACATAATGAAAAACCTGGGTTTTGACAATATAGTAAATCCCGTTATGTTAAATACGGTTGGGAGAATCATGACCATCAAAAAAGGTTCAGAAATGAAAAACATTAGTTTAGATAAAATCAAAGAGGCATTTTTAGAAAATAATTTTATTTTGGAGGATAACTAATGAGCGAATTAATTAACAATAAAGAGCATCGTCAAGAAATATTAAAAAGATTGATTAAATCCTTACATGAAGGTAAAACTGTTGATGATGTCAAAGAAGAATTCAGAAAACACTTTGCGAATGTATCAACAGCTGAAATTTCTCAAATTGAACAAGCGTTAGTCAAAGAAGGTATGGCCATAGAGGAAGTCCAACGTTTATGTGATGTACACGCCTCTGTCTTTGAGGGGTCGATTGAAGATATCCATGCTTCCAAAGATTTTTCCCACATTATCGGCCATCCTGTTAATATTTTAATGGAAGAAAATAAAGCTATTGCCAAAGTTGTTGAAGAAGAAATTCTACCTTATTTAGAAAGTTATCTAAAGAAAAAAGATAACAACTCTATGTTAATGTTACGAATTGGGTTCGATCGTTTATGGCAAGTTGACATCCATTACGGAAGAAAAGAATATTTAATTTTCCCACACCTGGAAAAACGAGCAGTTACTGCTCCACCAAAAGTAATGTGGGGAGTCCATGATGAAATACGTGCTGATATTAAAGATGTTATTGCTTATTTATCACAACCTGAAATTGACGATGAAGTATTAAAAGCAAAGGTTGAGACAACTGCTAAAAAAGTAATTGATATGATTTCAAAAGAAACAAATATATTAATCCCTTTACTGGTCGATACTTTAACTTTCTATGACTGGATTCAAGTTGATGAAGCTACTCCAGAGTATGGTTATTGTTTAGTTAAGCCAGCTCGTTCTTGGAAGGTTGAAACAACCGAACAAGAAACACCTAAAGTAGAAGAAAAAGAACCAGAGAATATTGCTGGAGAAATTCCTTTTGATGCTGGTAGTTTAACCCCAACCGAGATAAATGCCATCTTAAATACCATCCCATTAGATATGACCTTCGTTGATGCTAATGATCGTGTTAAGTATTTCACTCAAGGTCAACATCGTATTTTTGATCGACCAAAAACTATAATTGGTCGTGAAGTAAGTATGTGCCATCCACCTGCCAGTCACCATGTTGTTGAAGAACTTGTTAAACGGTTAAAGAGCGGTGAAAGAGACCATGAAGATTTTTGGATTCAATCGCGTGGAATGTTTATTCTCATCCGCTATTATGCAGTCAGAGATAAAGATGGAAATTATTTAGGAACATTAGAAGTAACCCAAGATATTAAGCCACTAAGAGAATTAGAAGGCGAAAAGCGTTTATCTGATTAAAAAATAAGCCTATTGACATTAGTCGATAGGCTTTTAAATAAAAAATTGCCCCAAAATGGAGCAACTTATTTTTATTATCGGTTATAGAACTCAACAATAAGGTTTTCACGAATTTCTGGTAGAATTTCTTGACGTTCAGGATAACGAAGATATGTACCAGTTAATGTATTTTCATCAAAACTAACAAAACCAACGCGATTTGTAACAGATTCTAAAGCTGCTTTTACAATTTCTAAGTTTCTAGATGATTGTCTTAAAGAAATTGTTTGACCTGGTTTTACTAGATATGATGGAATATCAACTTTTTTACCATCCACTAGAACGTGACCATGATTAACTAATTGACGTGCTTGAGCTCTTGTAACAGCAAACCCAAGACGATATACTAAGTTATCTAATCTTGATTCTAACATGAATAAGAATACTTCACCAGTTTTACCTTTTTGCTTAGAAGCTTTCACAAAGAGATTACGGAATTGTTTTTCATTTAAACCATAAGTATAACGTACCTTTTGTTTTTCGGCTAATTGAAGTCCATATTCTGATTGCTTAGTTCTGCGTTGTCCATGTTGTCCTGGTGCATATGGTCTTTTTTGTAATTCGCGTCCATCTTCAAGTATTGAAAACTTTAAGCGGCGTGATATTCTCCAGATAGGTCCAGTATAACGTGCCATTGTTTTCCCTCCTTCTTAAAAATTTTGTGGATAAGAAAATTCACTGCTATTATAGTTTAGATCATCTAAATGCTTTCGCCTAAGCAGCGAGACTACTTACATCCTAGCGTGACAATCTAATGGCTACAATTTGTGAATGCTGCCTTTATCGCACTGATATATTATACTCCTTTTTATAAATAAAGTCAAACAATTAAAACTATAATGTGTAATATATCCAAAATTATTATTAACATTATTTGTTATATTATTATATATATTCTTACTCCTATGAATTAAAGGAATATTCTTGATCAACATTTTGAAAATTATTATCTTTTATAACCAATTTTGTTATATCGATATCAATACCTAAAATGGCCTGGGCTTTTACTGTTCCTGGTGCATAACTTAAGTTTGAAAAAGTATTATTTTCAATTAAGCCGTTTGCTGAACCAGCAAGAAGTACCCCTGTTTGGGGAGTTATACTCTCATGACCAGTACCACTGATTGTCGTGTTTTTTATTTCTAACTGAAAACCGTCAATAATATTACTATTATAAAAGTATATTCCGCCCTTTTGAAAGTTAGTAATTGCACAATCAATAACTTTAATATCAGATGGATTATCGTCTGTGTTTTGAAACAGTATTCCAATTCCGTTATTATTATTTTCAATATCTGGTTCTGATTCATATATGTTAATTACTTTAACCATTTTCATAGTTATATTCCCATCAACAACACCTATGCCTACTGTTTGCTCATCATTTTTAATCTGACCTTTACCATCAATTGTAATGTTTTCTAGTAGAACAGTTCCACCTTTGATAATAATTATTCCACAGGTTCTTACATTTCTACTAGATGTAAAACTATTATAAAGATTATTAGTTTTACTGATGACTACATCATCAACTTTTCCAATGATTGATATGTTCTTATTTTCAATAATAATCTCCTCAGTTATTGATTTATATAAATTAATAACAGCATTATTGCTAGCATCATTTATTGCATCCATTAAACTAGGATATTGTTTATCTAAGATAGTACAAACCATTCCTGGTTCTAATATATGATTATTATTGGGAACTTTGCAAGCAGTTATTGTAAGCAACAATAAAAAAACAAAGATTATCTTTTTCATTTTTTTACCTCCGCTTACTATTATTTATAAAAGATTGCTATTTATACTAAAATGAATTTTATTTCTTAAATAACCCTATATATAAAATCAATATAAAAATGGCTATTATCTATGACATAACCAATTATTTATAGAATTGGGAAACCCATTCCTTAATTATTCGATACAACTATACAAATATCAATTTAAGCGTTACACAAATTTAATTAGTAACTAAAACAAAACAGCCACTACTAGTGACTGTTTTATATATATTATTTAGTTTTCATACTTTTTTAATGCTGCATTAGCAAATGTGATAAAGTCCTCAGCAATCAAGCTTGCACCACCGATAAGTGCACCGTCAATATGTTCTTGAGCTATTAATTCATCAATATTAGCTAACTTTACACTTCCACCATATAAGATGCGGATTTTATCTGCAGTTTCTTGATCATATAGACGTGCTATTTCTGAGCGAATGTATCCAATTGTTTCATTAGCTACTTCTTTTGTGGCTGTTTTACCAGTTCCAATCGCCCAAATTGGTTCATAAGCAATTATTACTTTTTGAACTAATTCACTAGGTAAATTAGCAAGATCTTTGGTCAATTGTTCAGTTAGATGTTTTTCTGTTTCACCGTTTTCTCGTTGATTAAGAGCTTCACCAACACAAAGGATTGGGATAATATTATGATTGAATGCAGCTACAAGTTTTTTATTGATGGCTTCATCAGTTTCATTAAACATTGCTCGGCGTTCACTATGACCAATTATACAATAATCAACTCTTAAACTTTCAAGCATTGAAGGTGATATTTCTCCAGTATAGGCACCAAAATCTTCAAAGTGCATATTTTGAGCACCAATTCTTAAGTCTTCACCTTGTCTTTTAACCATGCATCTTAAAAGAGTTGCTGGTGGACAAATTATACTTTCTACTTTCTCATTTGAGGGAACATTCTTATTAACTGTGTAAATGAACTGAAGTGCCTCATCACGTGTTTTATACATTTTCCAGTTCCCAGCAATTACTGGTTTTCTCATTATAATTTCCTTTCTATTCTAAGACTTTTGTGATAGCATCAATTGCGCTCTCAGCATCGCTTCCCTCAGCAATCACATCTAGTGTATCACCCGCAGGGATAATTAAAGACATTAATCCTAATATTGATTTTAAATCGATATCTTTATTGTGCGCACGAGCTGTAATGTTACATTCAAATTGAGAAGCAACATTAACTAATTGAGTTGCTAAATTCACATCAATACCTTTTTTAGTTACAATTGAAATACTTTTTTTCATTTAACTTCTCCTCCTTTTTTCTTTAAAACAATTATTAACAACAATTCTCGCAGTCTTCATCAAGACAAGCGATTCCTGGTAATTCCTTACCTTCTAGATATTCTAGACTTGCTCCTCCACCTGTTGATATATGAGTAAATTTCTCTTCATATCCGTGTTTGATTGCTGCAGCGGCAGAATCTCCACCACCAACAATTGTAATAGCGCCTCCTAGATTTGCTAGTGCTTCACAAACACCTAGAGTACCATTAGCAAACTTGTCAATTTCAAACACTCCCATTGGCCCATTCCAAACAACTGTTTTTGCTCCTTGTAATTCTTTAGTAAACAATGTAACAGTATCAGGACCAACGTCAAGACTCATCTCATCATCTTTTATATCAGTAATAGAAGCTATTCTAATTTCAGCATCAGCAGAGAATTCTTTCGCAAGAACGCTGTCTACTGGTAAGATAATTTTGCCTTTTGCTTTTTCAAGCAATCCCTTAGCAAAATCAATATAATCTTCTTCAATTTTAGATATTCCTACATTGTGACCAATAGCTTTTAAGAAAGTATTCGCCATGGCCCCACCAATAATAATCTTATCAGCTTTTTCTAATAAGTTTTCAATAACTTTAATTTTATCACTTACTTTAGCTCCACCTAAAATAGCGATGAAAGGACGCTCAGGATTGTCAACTGCTCCTCCAATAAAGCGAATTTCTTTTTCCATTAAGAAGCCAGCAACAGAATCATCAGCATTAAGAGCGATTCCAACATTAGAAGCATGCGCACGGTGAGCTGTTCCAAAAGCATCATTAACAAAAACTTCACCCAGATTAGCCCAGTATTTACCGAGTTCTGGATCATTTTTAGATTCTTTTTTGCCGTCAATGTCTTCAAAACGAGTGTTTTCAAACATTACGACTTCTCCATTTTTCATATTGTTGATTGCATCTTCTAATTCTTTACCACGAGTTGCCGGAATAAAAGTAACTTTTTGATTTAGTAATTCCTCTAGTCGTTTAGCAACAGGTCGTAAAGAATACTTTTCTTTGTCCTCTTCTGTTTTTACGCGTCCCAAGTGTGAAAACAAAATGGCTTTCCCACCTTCCTTGAGCACGTATTGAATTGTCGGTAAAGCTTGGACGATCCGATTATCATCTGTGATAACACCATTTTCCATCGGAACATTAAAGTCTACTCTTATGAGGACCTTTCGATCTTTTAATTCAACATCTTTGATCGTTTTTTTGATCATATAATACATTCCTCCATTTATTTATTGCTATCTATATTTTACACTAAATCTGGTATTTTTTCCACTAAAAGAAAATAAAGGAAACATTTTCATTATTTACTGATATCTAAAGCTCTTTGATAATTTCGGTAAATTATTTTATATGATTTATGTATTACTAATTTATCATCATTTTTAAAGATAATTATCGTTTGATTATTTTCGAGTTCTAAAACTCTTTTAATATTATATGCATTCACATATATATTATTTATATCTTTTTGATTCGAAGTTGGAAATAGATTTAACTCTAAATCGATAAAAATAGGTATGTATTTTCGCATTCGATACTTAATCTTAATCGCATCGATCCGCCCCTTTAAGGTTGTAAGTTGGGCTATACAGTAGGGGTTAATAAATTCTTTAAATGTTTTATTAAATACTTCTTTTCCGTTTTTGGTTTTAATAATTAATTTTTCTGGTTCTTGATATATATATAAAATACTAGTTTTATCAATCATCTATAATATAAATAAAGGCCATCTTTGCAGATGACCTTGCAGCTCATCTAAAAAGATGAGTTATTTACCTTATTTTTGAATTCTTGCTTCAGTATCCGGATCAAAGAAGTGACATTTGTTCATATCTAAAGCTAAAGTTACTTGATCGCCCATATGAATATCTGTTCTAGCATTTACTTTAGCAATTAGGTTTTGACCATGTAATTTACCGTTAATTAAAGTTTCTGCACCAAGTAACTCAGCAACATCAACTTTAAGAGTAACTTTTGCATCTTCATATGTCTTAAGTACAGCTTCATCATCATGGATATCTTCTGGTCTAATACCTAAATAGATTGGTTTATTGATGTAATCTTGATCTTGTAAAATCTTTAATTTGCCTGCTGGAACCTTAATTCTAGTTAAGCCTAACTTGTGGTTACCAACTTCAAAATTACCTTCTTCAGTTACTTTTCCTTCCACAAAGTTCATCGCTGGAGTACCAATGAATCCACCAACAAACATGTTATTTGGGAAGTCATAGATTTCTTTAGGAGTACCAATTTGTTGTACATAACCATCTTTCATAACAACGATTCTAGTTGCCATTGTCATCGCTTCAATTTGGTCATGGGTTACATAGATAGTAGTTGTATTTAAACTTTCATGTAACTTAATTAACTCAGAACGCATTTGAACACGTAATTTAGCGTCAAGGTTAGATAGTGGTTCGTCCATTAAGAATACTTTGGCATCACGAACAATTGCACGACCTAACGCAACACGTTGACGTTGACCACCTGATAAAGCGTTTGGTTTACGATTTAAGTAAGGTTTTAAACCTAAGATTTCTGCAGCATTTTGAACACGGCGATCGATTTCATCACGTGAGAATTTTCTTAACTTTAATCCAAAAGCCATATTATCATAAACTGACATATGTGGGTAAAGAGCATAGGATTGGAAAACCATCGCGATATTGCGATCTTTAGGAGCAACGTCATTTACTAATTCATCATCGATAAATAGTTGTCCACTAGTAATTTCCTCTAATCCAGCAACCATTCTTAGGGTAGTAGTTTTACCACATCCGGAAGGTCCTACTAAAACAACAAATTCACGGTCTTTAATTTTTAAATTGAAATCAAAAACAGCTTGAACGTTGTTATTATAAATTTTATTTATGTTTTTAAATTCTAAAGTTGCCATTAATTAATACCTCCATTTTTTTATACAACTTATTATAGCATCAAACTATATATTATCAAAGGGACAATGTGCCCAATAATATTATCTTTTTATAGACAATTTGCATTAATAAGCAAATTCATAGCCCATGCATCATGGAATTCTTGAATGTTTAATCCAGTTTGTTTAGTTATTAGATCTAATTTATTTATAAGACTATTGCGATGCAAATAGTTTAATTTTGCTGTTTGTGAGACATTGAGATTATTCTTAAAAAACTCTTTTATTAAAGGAATCAAATCATTATCAAGATTGCTTAATACCATTTGTTGAATAATCTTAATAACATCAAAATATAGTTCTTGGGGAAGAGCCATCATTAAATCAACAAATGTACTATAATTACGTTTATGAAGGAGCGGTAAACTACTATATGTATATATATACTTAGCAATCAGAGCCCCTTTAATATTTCGGTTAAAGTAAGGACCCAAATGAATATTAATCTCTGTCCCGGTATCATCACTAAAAGTATTTATTAAATCTTTTAACTCGTAACCAAAGTTATCAAAATAGAATATAATTTGAGATTGATTCATTTTTAAAATAATTATTTCGCCTAGTATATCTTTTAAGAGATTCAAAAGATGTTCATTAATATCATTTTGAAGGGTGTTAATAATGAAGAATCGTCCACGTTCATATTCTAACGGATAAGCCTTTTCCTCAAAAACAAACTTATGAAACTTTTCGGTTAATTGATCATTATAATAAAAAGTCTTTTCTAAATAGATTGATTTTAAAAGTTGATATTCACTTGTTGACAA
>DUOG01000058.1 GCA_012838945.1 Acholeplasmataceae bacterium
CCCACTTCTAGCAGTAAGTAGAATAACCCCAGTTGCTTAAGTCTTAATTTGATCAAAATAATATTTGTAAGTTTATCTATCTAAACTCTCCCACTCGCATAGAGGAGTCAAGATAAATCCCGTTACTTAAATACTTTGAGGAAACTAATCCTTCCATCGGACACCTATATTTTATCACTTGTTTAAGTTTTTGTCTATAAATTAATAAATTTGAGTTCCCCGTTTTTTTAAAGGAGTTGATAAGGAAAGCGATAAAATCGCTATAAATGCCATTAAAATCTAGGAATATTGGATAAATTGGGCTATTTTTCATACCAAGAAGGCAATTAGAAAAATATCGAAGGTATGAAATCATGAACGAGTCCATTTTGCTATGTCACAACCTCCTAGAAAAGATGAAAAAACTTATTAGTAAAATTGTTGGAAAATCTTCTGGAAGACAGCTCAAATTTTACCTTGATATGACATATGGGATTCTTAAAAGTAAAAGTATAGTTCTTAACGAAATTGCTCATTCGTTAAATGAAGATACATCGCTCAAAAAAGTGAATGAAAGATTGTATAAGAATTTAATGAGAATTCCTGATATTAATGAACGTCACAACATGATAAAAGTAGGATTGTCTTACATGAGGGAAAAAGAAAAAGTGTTTCTCATCGATGATACTGATGTAATGAAACCATATGGTAAAGCTTTCGAAGGAATGGCTAAGGTAAGAGATGCTTCTTATCCAGGAGAATCCACTAAATACGATCATGGGTATAAAGTCACCACGATTACAGGATTATCATCTAAAAAGAAACAGCCAATACCATTTTATGATCATGTTCATTCACCGTTTGAATTAGATTATCTATCAGTTAATAACATTACCAATATAGGCGTAAGAAGAATATCAGAACACCTTAAACCATATGAAGGAATGTTTGTTGGAGATCGAGGCTATGATGATATTAAATTTATGAAGATGATTCATGAATTAAATCAATATTTTCTAGTTAGAATGCACAATAATCGCTGGCTAATATTTGGAAAAGATAGAATTAAAGCATTTGATAAAGCCAAAACTGTAAAAGGAAAAGTAATTGTTCCAATCACAATATATGCGAAAGAGAGATTTATAAAAGCCACTTCTTTCAAATGTAAACTGAGAGATTATAAGTACGATGTATGGGTCGTTATCTCATATATGGATAATAATCCTGACCCACTCATATTGATAACAAATAAGCCACTTCTAACTAAAGACGATATCACTCAAATGGTTTATCGCTATTCAAGTAGATGGAGAATAGAAGAATACTTTAGATTTAAGAAAAGCGAATTAGGATTTGAAAACTTTAGAGTTAAAACACTAGATTCAATTAATAATCTGACATTCGCTCTAGATATCGCTATTATGCTTCTCGCTATTATCATTGATGAGGATTCTGAATATCTATATAAAAGTCTCAAAAGGTACGAAAAATCAATTAAAGAAAACGTTTCAATAGAATTCTATAGAATTCTTTCTAGTATCAACACCATATTAGGTATGAACAAAAACGGGGTTAAAAATTATAAACCAATCAGAGACACAAAGCCTAAACAATTATCATTATTCAAAATCAAAGATTTTGATTAATAGTTTGCCATCAAAAAACTCATTTATAAAAGAACAAAAAACGAGGCAATATTTACCTCAAAATTTTTGCAAAAAGGGGGAACTCAAAATTAATAAAAAAGAACCTTTTGTCAAGGTCCTAATTCTATAAGGTAATTTCAGTTCCACTTGTAAACTTAAACGTTATGGTTTTATCTCTATTAACAATTGCTTTTTCAACCATTATCATCCACA
>DUOG01000059.1 GCA_012838945.1 Acholeplasmataceae bacterium
CCGTATGATGTAAAAGTTGATAGAACATCCGTATTAGGCAATCCATTTCATATGAATAACGAATCTGAGCGTGATAAAGTATGTGATGAATATGAAGAGTATTTTCATAGAAGATTAAAAGATTGTGCAACAATGCAAAGACTAATTGATTATTACAAGAGAAAAGGAAAGTTAAGATTGTTCTGCTGGTGTAGCCCTAAAAGATGCCATGCGGAAACAATAAAAGACTACATATTGAAATGTTGTAATGAGGGGTAAATATTGGAGTTGATTTTTATATGACTAATTATGAAGTATATTTTGGGACTCTGGAAAGAGCTTTAGATTCCCTTTCACTATTACTTGAATTTCCAAATCATAATAGAAAAGAAGTAAGAGATTTTCAAAAAGAAGTTAGGGAAATGACGGTTGCAAGATGGTTAAAAAATGAATGTATAGATCAACGATGGTGGGCAGGAATACCATTAGAAAAGAAAAAATGAAATCAAAGAAATATTTGGCAACGAGGTGATTATTATTAAAATTACCACATTTAATAAAGAAATATGGTGGCAATGGTCATGGGATTTTTGGAGAGTTGGGTGTGAATTTAGTTTTGATTTTAAAAAATATAAATATATTTCTTTACGTTTATACTTGTTATTATTTGCAATCAGTTTATATATAGAGTGGGAATAAGTTCACAGAAGAAACATTTCATTGAAAGTTGGGGAGGATAGATGGAAGAATTACAACTTCCCGAAGATTGTAAGATTGCTTTCACGAAAGCATTTACTACTATGGTTATAGATCGAATCAAAGAACTAAGTACAATTTACGGCAACGATGAAAACAAAATTTTAGCTGCACTAAAAGAAGAATATAAAAATATATGTGAGATTACTGAATTGAGACAAAATTGACTTTTTATTAAAAGAATGGAGAGATTATATGAATTGGAATGAATATTTGTTAAAAAATACACATCAAAGCATTGATATTAGAGAATCATCTGTATATCGAAGAGGGTATAACGAAGGATATTTTGAAGGATTTAATAATGCTATAAAAATCTTTCAAAAAGATTTAGAATTAGCTAGATTAAGTAGACCTGTAGTGATTAAGATTAATAACCATAAAATAAATTCAGATTAATATGGAGGTTATAATTTGAAAAACAAAGTTGAAATTGAATTTTTAGAGGGAATAATACGGCAGTTAGAGCATGGAATATTATTATTTGAAGGTACAGACAAAGATGCACAAGCACAACAATTTAAAAAAGATATTAAAATGTATAAAAGAATTATTGAAAAATTAACTTAACAAAATTTCCATTTGGTGCTGAAAAGGAGGTTAATAAGTGTGTGATTTCTGTGATAAAGAAGGTAGGGATGAGAAACTAAATATTGTATTTTATCCTTCGCATGATAAGTTTAAAGCAGATATGGGAATTATATTTGATGGCTGTTATGACTGTAACGGAGAGATAAAATATATAGAAATTGATTACTGCCCGTTTTGCGGAAGAAAAGTATAAAAATAATTAAGGAGGGTTTAAAATTACTAATCAAGAAGCAAAAGTAAAACAATGGGAAGAGGTTAAAAAAGAAATTTTGTCAAGCATTCCTAAGAAATATAAAATTGAAGTTGAGGGATTGGACGCTGACGATGAATATTTTCACCCAATTATCAAAATAGAAGATGATATAATTATTAAAGGACAGGGTGATATTGACAATAATAAGAGTGCGGGTATTTATGCATGGAGACTGCAAATAAAACAACATGTAGGATGTTACATAAAAACTGTTGAATTTGATATTAAAAACTTAGATCATCTAAATAAAGTGCTTTCAAGATGGGAC
>DUOG01000060.1 GCA_012838945.1 Acholeplasmataceae bacterium
CGTCAGAAGTGGTAAAATAAATAATAATAAAGAGGAAATAAGTATTATGAAAAAAAATATAGTTAAAAACATTTTTATAACAATTTTAATGACATTTATGCTAGTTGGTATTAGCGGATGTACAACAGAAGAGAAAGATATAGTTATATATCAAACCGTTGACGGTGTTAAATCTGAAATATACCGAGCACATTTTACCCCTGAACTTGAATACACCAAGAAAATAGAAAATCATTCTATTTATCATAAGGATAAAGAAGAACATGGGTATAATGTAGTTGAGATAAAGGACGGTCTTGTTCGAGTTATTGAAGCTAATTGTCCAACTCAATCTTGTACAACCTATAACATAAAATATCGGAGAATGCTAAATGTTTCAATTACATGTTTGCCTAACAAGTTAGAAATTGTAATGGAACCACATAAATAAAGTATTGGAGAAATATATATGAATTTAGTGATGGAAAATATAAGTTTTGCTTATAACTCCCAAACAGAAGTATTGTCTGATTTCAATTTAACAATTAATGATGGAGAAATGGTCGCAATCATTGGTCACAATGGAAGTGGTAAAAGCACGATTGCGAAATTAATCATCGGATTGTTAAAGCCTGATAAGGGAAATATATATGTAGATGGTGAGTTATTAACCGAGGATACAGTTGAAAAAGTAAGAAGAAAAGTAGGAATAATCTTTCAAAATCCTGACAATCAATTTGTTGGAGTAACAGTTAAAGATGACATTGCTTTTGGTTTAGAAAATCACATGATTCCTCGGGATGAAATGATTAGAAGAATTAATCATTATGCGGGAATGGTTAACATGTTACCATATCTGGAAAAAAATCCTGAACAATTAAGTGGTGGACAAAAGCAAAGAGTGGCAATTGCTGGGGTACTAGCAATGGAAACAGAAATGATTATCTTTGACGAAGCTACTTCAATGCTTGATCCGCTTGGAACAAAACAAATCAATGAGACAATTTCACAACTAAAAAACAATCAAAATAAAACATTGATAAATATTACTCACAATCTTGAAGAAGCGGCACTTGCAGATCGAATAGTTGTTTTGAGCAAAGGAAAGATTATTTTAGATGGAACTCCTAGAGAAGTTTTTAGTCATAAAGATTTATTAGAAGCTAATGGATTGGGTGTTATCGATAGCATTAAACTAATAAATGAAGTTCAAAAATATTCGATTAGAAGAAAGCAAGAGTTGGTAGATGAATTATGGAAATTAACTTTCGAAAAGTAAATTTTAAATATGATCGTAAATCTCCCAATAACACCCTTGACAATATAGATTTATCGATTAATGCAAAAGGAGAATTCATTGCCATATTAGGACACACTGGTAGTGGAAAAAGTACATTAATTCAACATATGAATGCATTGCTTTTACCAACACTGGGCGAAATTGAGATCTTTGAACATCGAATCATTCCAAAATATAAAAATAAATTAAAAGATGTGCGAAAAAGAGTAGGGCTGGTATTTCAATTCCCTGAGTATCAACTCTTCGAAGAGACCATATTGAAAGATGTTATGTTTGGTCCGAAAAACTTTGGATTAAGCGAAAAACAAGCAAGAGAAAAAGCTGAAGAAGCACTCAATATTGTTGGCATCAGTGAAGATATATGGCATCGGTCACCCTTTAGTTTAAGTGGTGGGCAAATGCGAAGAGTAGCGATTGCGGGGATATTGGCCTGTGAACCAGAAGTATTAGTATTAGATGAACCATCGGTAGGACTTGATCCTCAAGGTAGAGTTGAATTAATGAATCTTCTAACCGATATTCATAATAAGACTCATAAAACAATTATTTTGGTTTCGCATGATATGAATCTAATTGCTCGTTATGCTGATCGAATTATTGTCTTAAAAGATGGACGGATTGTTTATGATGGTGGTAAAAGAAGACTTTTCAATAATCTTGAAATGGTATATGATTTTAATCTAGACTTACCTGAATCAGCAAACATAGCTTTAAAATTAAAAGAAAAAGGGTTTATTGACTTTAAAGACATTCCTTTAACAATTGAGGAATTAGCTAATATAATCAAAAGGACCTTAGGTGATATATATGAATAATATGGTATTAGGTCAATATTATCATTCCGACAGTTTTGTTCATCGCCTAGATTCAAGAACTAAAATCATCGCCTTATTTCTTTTAATGACAGCAACCTTTATCATAAGAGATTATTTAATGTTAGGTTTGATGATCTTAATTACTTTTATTATCATCTTACTAACTAAAGTACCAGTCATTAAATACCTCAGAAGTTTAAGACAAATCTTGTTCATCTTAGTGTTCTCGTTTATCTTTCAAATTATCTCAAATCGTAGTGGCGCATTATTGATGACAATAGAACAAAATTTTAGTTACTTTAATATTGCACTAGTTGTTGCAATTCTAATAATTTATTACTTCGTAAAAAGATTCTTACCAGTACGAATGTTTTGGTTTATTGGACTAATTGCCTTAGCAATATATATATTTCAAACCCCCATCATTGGAACAAGTTTTCGTTCATATACAATAAAAGTATATCAATCAGGTGTAGAAACCGCAGTATTAATCATTTTAAGAATCTTTGTCCTCATTATTATATCATCAGTGTTAACCCTAACAACAAAACCGACTGATTTAAATAATGGACTAGAGTGGATTTTAAAACCACTGGAATTAATTAAAATTAAGACAAGCATTCTTGCGATGATGATTTCTATTGCTTTACGCTTTATTCCGACATTATTTAATGAAACGCATAAAATCCTTCGTGCCCAAGCCTCTAGAGGGGTTGACTTCAAAGAGGGGACAATCAAGGAGAAGATTGTCCAAATTGTATCACTACTCATTCCAATGTTTGTGATGGCCTTTAAGAGAGCAGAAGATTTAGCCGATGCTATGGAAGCAAGAGGATATATCCCTGGTGCCAAACGGACAAAGTTAGCCCTCATGGTGTTTAAGGCCCGCGATTATGTAACAATGTTTGCTTGCGCTGCCTTGGTTGTAGGACTCATAATATATCGGGTTGGTTTTTAATGAGATATAAATTAACAGTTTGTTATGATGGAAGTACCTATCATGGCTTTCAACGTCAAACAAATTTGATTACTATCCAGGGAGAAATTGAAAAGGCTCTTTCCAGTATCTTTTTTGAAGAAATCAAAATAGCATCAGCTGGAAGAACAGACGCAATGGTGCATGCAGTGGGACAAGTTATCCACTTTGACTCTGACAAAGCAATTCCTAAAGAAAACTTGAGAAGACTTATTAACAAACATTTGTATCCACATATATATATTAAACAAGTAGAATATGTAGATGATACATTCCATGCACGTATTAGTGCCAAAGCCAAAGAATATCGTTACTTAGTATCACTTGGAGAATTTGATCCATTCAAAGCACGATATATGGCTTTTTGGAAAAAGAATGTTGATATTAATGCGATTAAGGAAGGAATGAAATATTTTATTGGGGAACATGATTTTAAAACATTCTCCAAAAACAAAAAAATAACGGACACAGTCCGTGAAATATCAGAGTTTAGATTGGAACAAAAGGATAATCTATTAACATTCATCATTATAGGCGATGGCTTTATGCACAATATGGTCCGCATAATGATGGGAGTCTTAAGACGGATTGGTGAAGGTAAGTTAAAACCGGAAAAAGTAATAGAATTACTCGAAGGTCAAAACCGAAGATTAGCACCATATACGGAAAATCCTAGTGGTTTATATTTATACAAAGTTTACTATTAACATTAAAAATAGCCAAGTATATTCGGATATTTGAATATACTTGGCTTTTTGATTATTATTTCTCATTTTTTCTTTTCTTATAATTTTTTAATAATTCCTGTTCATCCTCTTCAACATATATATTTCCAGTTTGAACTGGAGCTTCAAATTCTTTTGCTATTTCAATATCATCAGTAAATCGTCTCCTAATATCATTATGTTTTATTTTAGGGGTAATTTCATTCATATTTATTTTTAAATTCTGATCTTGATTCACATTATCACCTCTCTATTATTGTGAACTTATTTACTATATATATACTTAGGAATAGAAAAGCAGCACTAATGTGCTGCTAAATGAGATAATATGTTATTTTCTTTTATCAAAATCTCGACTACTATTGTTTTGTCTTTGCTTTCGAGGATTAAATTCAAGATCTAAATCAAACTCATCATCACTTTCTAAGCGATTGTTATTTTGAAGATTGAATTCACTTGCGGCTTCAGTTTTTCTATTGTTCTTACGGAAGTCACAATTGTTTTCTTCAGCTGCTTCATTACGAAGATTTTTGTTCGGATCTAATTCTCTAGCAAATTCAGTAGAATTTTTATCTCGATTTTTGTTTTTGTTCATTATATCACCTCACTTAGATATATTTTTTACTTTTAAAATTTTATTATACTTATAAAAAATCCATTTTATAAATAAAAAACTCAAAGAGAAAATGTGACTCTTTGAGTTTATTTTAAGTAATATCTTTTAAATTATTTAAACGATTAATTAATTTATTTCGTACATTAACAAAGATTCTTACAATGACAAGTACAATAACGCCGATTAAAACAATCGTTGAACCAGTGGGCATATCAAATTCTGATGAGATGATAAATCCAGCAAATATTGAGAATTCTGAGAATAGTATTGAATATAAGATAGTATTCTTAAAACTTTTACCAATAGGAATACTGGTTGCTACTGGAATGATAAGTAATCCTGAGACTAGTAATACACCGATTATTTCAATAAAAATTGAAATAACGATCGCAAGCATTACTGTTATCAACATTGAGTATACACGAGTATTTATTCCTGAAACTTTCGCAAAGGTTTCATCGAAGCACATGGTGAGAATTGGTCGATGGAAGAATATTGCGATTCCGACAACAGCAATCCCAATTACAATGAATTGAATAAGATGCTCATTTGATACTGCATATATATTTCCATATAAGATCATTGAGGTGTTGAACTCTTTAGCTAGTCGGATAAAGATACCACTCAAAGCAACACCAAATGATAGGATAATCGGCATTGACAATTCTTTATAATTTTTATAGAAATTACGGAATTTATCAATAAGGATGGTACAGACAATAGAAAATACAATTGCGAAAAGGGTTGCTGAAGTAAATGGTAATTTAAGCAGCTGGGCAAGAAACACCCCAATGGTTACTCCAGCTAATGAAAAGTGGCTCAACGTATCAGCAATAAAAGATAAACGTCTAATAACCACCACCGAACCTAATATTGGCGCAATAATACCAATAATAAATCCAGCAATTAAACCATTACGAGTAATATCAATAGCATCGATTATAACTAAATTAAACAATATCATCACCTCTTTCAGCGAGGTATTCTTCATATCGTTGCTTCTTATATTCACCATTTTCATTTAGGGTTAAAATTTTTGGTTTTAATGGCAGGGCCAAGCTCGGTTCATGAGTTACTAAAATGATTGTTTTTCCATCCTTTAATAACTCTTCAATGATTTGATAAAAATGGACCACACTTGTTGAATCAATGCCCACAGTTGGTTCATCAAAGACTAACAGACTAGGATCATTGATAAGAACTCGACCAATAAAAACCTTTTGTAATTGTCCCCCAGAAAGTGTATTAATATTTTGATTGATAATATCGGTAATCCCTAAGCGTTTTGCCACATCCATAACAGTATAGGGAGAATTTTTATTAGTCTTCGCAAATTGAATTAGTTCTTTACCGGTGATTGGGAACTCAAAATTGAATTCATCTTTTTGTGATATATATCCCACATCAGCAACATACTTTTTGGAAGTTATATCAACATCATCGATAAAGATGCTATTTGGATTAACCGGAAGCAAACCTAAGATGCATTTAATTAAGGTTGTCTTTCCTGAACCGTTTCTTCCAAGGATTAATAATAATTCCCCTGATAATACATCAAATGACAAATCGCAGATTACTTGTTTTTGACTATATAAGAAATTGAGGTTTTTTACGGTAATATGCATTGCCTACTCCCTTCGTAAATTATATATATATTTTATCATAAAAATCAAAATAAATAAAGAATTAAAGCCTTTAATTTTTTCAAACAATTTTTAGATTTGGTATAATTGATTATTAACCAATACATGAAATATCATTCTCATTTTATTAGTTAAAATATAATTAATAATAAAAACGATTAAAAATATTTAATTATATGTTATAATATAAAATAATGAGGTGTGAATATGGACGGAGTATTTATATCATTTGAGGGAAATGATGGATCGGGAAAAACTACAGTTATCGAAAAATGTGCTGATGTTTTAACTAAAAAAGGATATCAGGTCTTGGTAACTAGAGAACCCGGTGGAACCAACATTTCTGAACAAATTCGTGAAATAATCTTAAACAAAGAAAATAAAGAGATGGATGTAAGAACTGAGGCGCTGCTTTATGCCGCAAGCCGACGTCAACATATAGCCGAGGTTATTATTCCGGCTTTGGCAAAAGGATATATAATTTTGTGTGATCGCTTTATTGACAGTTCATTAGCTTATCAAGGACATGCTAGAGGTATTGGTATTGATAAGGTATTTGAGATGAACATGTTTGCTTGTGAAGGTTTACTTCCATCACTAACAGTTTATATTGATGTCAATCCGGAAGTAGGATTTTCTAGAATGAAGAAAGATTGTCGAAAACTAGATCGCTTAGAATTAGAAGCGATTAATTTTCACAAAACAGTTTACCAAGGTTATCAAGAACTGGTAAAGAGGTTTCCTAATCGGATTGTCTCAGTAAATGGTGATCAAAATCTTGAACAAGTTAGTTCAGAAGTAATAGATCTAGTGCTTAAACACATAAAGAAATAAAGAAGGCAGTGATAGAATGACATTCGAAGAATTAAAAGTTAATCAAGCGGAAGTAATAAAAATTCTCGAAAATAGTTTTCGAAGAAAAAGACTAGTGCATTCCTATATCTTTGAGGGGAACAAAGGAGTCGGCAAACTCTTAACAGCATCCTATCTAGCAATGATGCTACTATGTACTAGTGAAAATAAACCCTGCTTTGAATGTCAAGATTGTTTAAAGGTAATCAACCGAAGTCATTTAAATGTTTATTTTATTGAACCTGATGGAGATATAATAAAAAAAGGACAAATTGAAGAACTACTCTATGAATATTCAATGACCAGTCTTGAAGAAGGAACTCGTATATATATTATTAATCAGGCCGATAAGATGAATACCTCAGCCTCAAACTCTCTTTTGAAATTCTTAGAAGAACCTAGAGGCAATGACTTAACAATACTAATTACCGAAAAACCTCAATTACTGCTTGATACGATTAGATCAAGAAGTCAAATTATTAGTTTCAAACCAATAAATAAACAGTATTTAATTGATTACTTGATGAAAAAAGGTATAAATAAAAAAGTAGCCTTTATTCTTGCGAACATCACTGGAAATGTTGAGAAAGCAGTAGATATGATTAATGATGGTGAAATTCTCGATATCATTGATTTAATTGAAAAACTTAACACAGCAATGTATAAAGGTGATGATGTATATGCTTGCTATATGATGAATAATCATATTATCAACCGAAGCACTAGCAAGGATATTCATCGTTTGTTTCTAAATATATGTATAATCTATGAACAAGAGAAATTAAAGTATTTAAGTGAAACAGAAGAAAGTTATTTAAAGGACTTTTTTCAAAGTCTTAATCTTAAAATCAATGAAATGACTAAAAAGGTAATTGAACGTTTAAGTACATATATGAAATATCAAGAGCGATTGAATTACAATGTCAATATAGATTTGTTTTATAGCAGTCTATTACTAGATGTATAGGAGGATGTATGCCGAAAATAGTTGGAGTGCAATTTAGACCGGTGGGGAAAATCTATTATTTTGATCCCCAAGGCACAGAATATAATGATGGCGATTTAGTAATTGTGGAAACAGTTAGAGGTCTCGAGTTAGGACAAATTGTTCTGACTAATCGAGAACTTGAAAATTCCGAACTTGAACATGAACTAAAAACCATCCTTAGGAAAGCAACACCTGAGGATGTAGAAGAATACAAATATAATCTAGAGTTAGCGAAAAAAAGTTTAACTATATTTGCTAGAATGGTGGAAAAAAGCGGCTTGCCGATGAAACCACTCGATTGTGAATATACAATTGACCGATCTAAGGTGTTATTTTACTATAGTGCTGATAATCGCGTTGACTTTAGAGACTTACTAAAAGAATTAGCAGCAGAGTTTAGAGTTCGAATTGAATTAAGACAAGTAGGGGTTCGCGAAGCAGCTCGCTTTATTGGCGGTATCGGCAATTGTGGTCGAGAAGTATGTTGTAAGAAACACTTACGTGAATTTGATTTGATAACGATGAAAATGGCTAAAGAACAAGCAATGAGTTTGAACTCAAACAAAATCAGCGGACTTTGTGGAAAACTTATGTGCTGTATCGCTTATGAAAGTGAACTTTATAAAGAATTACACGAAGAAGTTCCCGGAGTAGGTGAGTGGGTTAGAACTCCAAATTGTGAACGTTGTAAAGTTATAAGTGCTGATTATTTGCGTAAGATAATTAAAACTGATGAGAATCAAGATGGAATGCCTGTTGTCTATCATGCTCATGAAGTAAATCGATTAGTTAAAAATTCAAGAAAACAGGAAGAAATAGATTTGATGGAAGATGAAACAGACGGAAGTTATTAACGATCTCTTGGGTTATGAGGGGTTAAAAATCATCCAAAGACCAGATACATTCAACTTTACATTAGATTCTACTCTCTTAGCTCATTTTGTATCAATTAATCAAAATGTAAAAAATATTATTGATCTTGGCTGTGGCAATGGTCCTATACCTTTATTTTTATCATTAAGAACAAAGGCTAAAATAATCGGCGTAGAACTTCAAAGAGAAATATCTGATTTAGCCCAAAGAAGTGTTATCTTAAACGGACTAGAAGAGCAGATTACTATCTATAATGATAATGTTATAGGTATTGCTGAAAAATTGGGACATAATAATTTTGATATTGTCACCTGTAATCCCCCATATTTTAAATATCATAAAGACAGCAATATTAACAAAAATGATTATTTGACAATTGCTCGTCACGAAGTAACATTAAAACTAGAAGACGTTTTAAATGAAGCTAAAAGACTTTTAAAAGATGGTGGGACTCTAGCAATGGTTCATCGGGCGGAACGATTAACTGATTTATTAGTAGCTTTCCGGAATGCTCATATGGAACCTAAAAGAATTAGATTTGTCTATCCAAAGAAAAACTCTCTAGAATGTTTAGCTGTTCTTATCGAAGGTAAAAACAGTCTCAACACAGGAGGATTAAAAATATTAAAACCTTTATATGTTTATGATGAGAATCATAAATATACTGAAGAAATATTAGAAATATTCAATTATGTTGGCAAAAGATAAAAAATCTTATAAAATATATATATGGAGGTGTAAAGATGTTATTACTATCTTTATTAAACGATGAGGAAAAAGGTTATTTTTTTGACCTGTTATTGAAAATTATTGCTTTTGATGGCAAAGTAACTCCAGACGATGAACAATCAATTATTAATACTTTTCAAAGTGAATTAGGCGAATATAAATATCAATCATCAGATAAAACTTTTGAGGAATTATTAGAATACTTTAAAGAGAAGAGTAAGGTTGTCAAGAATATTGTCTTGCTAAATGTCTTTAATGTATCCCTTCTTGATGAGTGGTATAGCGCTGAAGAACATTTTATGATTGAAAAAGTTCAAGAAAACTTAGGAATCACTGAGAAAAAAGGACTTGAGTTAAAAAGACTTGTCTATGCTGCACGTGATTTAAGAGAAAGAGTTAAGCGAGTGATATCTGAATAATGCAAAGGCAAAGCACCAATCATAGCGATAATCATAAATTATATCTAGTGGGCGTCCCAATAGGAAATTATGAAGATATTACTTTTCGTGCCCTTTCAACTTTACAAACAGTTGATATAATCTTTTGTGAAGATACACGGGTAACCGGACAACTATTAAATCATTTTAATATTAAAACTCCCCTTAAAAGTTATCATGCATTTAATGAAAATGAAATAACTGATAAGTTAATTGACAGGGTAAAACAAGGAGAAAAGGTCGCTGTGGTTAGTGATGCAGGGATGCCTGCCATTAGCGATCCAGGCTTTATGGCGGCCCGCTCAGCAATCAATGAAAATATTGATGTGGTGGTTATCCCTGGAGTAACAGCTGGGGTTACTGCTTTGGTTGGGTCTGGTATTCCCACTCAACCGTACTTGTTCTATGGCTTTTTGAATAGTAATAGTAATAAAAAGAAAGATGAGTTAAAAACCTTAAGGGACCGAGAAGAAACCTTAATTATCTATGAAGCAATTCATCGACTTCAGGATACTTTAGAACTAATCTTAGAAACACTTGGTGATCGTTACATAGTGTTAGCTAGAGAACTCACTAAAAAGTATGAAGAATATATCAGAGGTAATGTATCAGAAATTATCCCAATTGTTTCAGAATTAAAAGGTGAGTTTGTCATCGTAATCGAAGGTGCTAAAGAATCTAAATTAGTAGAAGAACTAAACTCACTTACCATTAAAGAACATTATGATTATTACCTTGGAATAAGTGAAGACCGAAAAGAAGCTATGAAGAAAGTAGCAAAAGATCGGGGAATCTCTAAAAGCATTGTCTATCAAGAAGTCTTAGGCAAAAACAAAGATATATAATATGAAATTAAAGATAGTTTGAAGGAACTATCTTTTTTTAACTCAATAAGTATCGTTGTTAAAAAGGGCCAAATATGTTATAATTTAACTACTAAGACCAATAAAGGGGAGAGACAATTGAAAGTAGTAAAATGTCCACATTGCGAAGCAGATATAGTTGGTGATATTAATATATGTCCTTCTTGTAAGAAAAGGGTTGGCCGTACCAAAGGGCTGTTTAATCGTATCTTTGGAAAATCAAAAATAGATATTGATGATAATGTCTTAAAAATGATTGATGAGTTCAATATCTTCTTTGATAAACTTATAGAACAAAATACATATATATCAGGTAGAATGTATTTGAGTGAAATAGAAAGATATAAAGATATATATAATTTTTTAAAAATATCATCAAAGAAAATTCAAAGTGAAGAAAAGATAAGAGATTTTCTTGATACATATGGAAACTTTAAAAATATTATCAAGGATTATAATAATAACTATGTGGAAAGAAAACTGGAAGAAGAAAAAGAATACTTAGATCATATCCTGGATGATGATAACAAAAATATAAAACTGGATGCTGAACAAAGAAGAGCAATACTGGTCGATGAAGATTATTGTTTGGTGGTTGCTGGGGCTGGCGCAGGAAAAACAACGACCGTAGCAGCAAAAGTAAAATATCTAGTTGATCGAAAAGGTGTCAATCCAGAAGATATATTAGTAATTTCCTATACCAATAAGGCCGTTAACGAATTAAAAGACCGCATTCAAAAGAAATTAAAACTTAATGTCCAGGTTGTTACCTTTCATAAGGTAGGGAAAGATATCATTTCTGGCGAAAAGGATGTTCCTCAAAAGATTATCGGATATAACTTTAAAATAATTAATAAGTACTTGTTAAATCTATTATCTCAAGACGAGGAACTTTTGAGAAAAATTGTGATGTTATTTGGCTATTATTTAGATATACCTGATAACAAATATAATATAGACAATATTGAAAAGTTTTTTGATTGGAATGAACGGCAGGATCTAACTACTTTAAAGGGTAACCTAGGAGAAGTTAATGAATATTTTATTGATGCCTATTCTCGAAAAAAGATAACAATTAAAAATGAAGTATTGCGTTCAATTCAAGAAGTTCAAATTGCTAACTTTTTATATCTTCATAATATTGATTATATATATGAGAAACCTTATAAGTATAAGATATTAGGAGCATCAAAGATATATACCCCTGACTTTTATATAAGTCAAGGAGGGAAAGAATGTTATATTGAACACTTTGGTATCTCAGAAAGTGGAAAGAATGAGATGTATTCATTCTTTCAATTAAATACTTACAAAAAGCAAATCGAAGATAAAAAGCAGTTACATAAGAAATATGGAACAGAACTCATTTGTACTTATTCAAGTTATAATGATAAAAGATCATTGATTGAGCATCTCCGAGAAGAACTTCTAAAGCGTGGGTTTGCTTTAAATAAAAAGACTGATCAAGAGGTATATCAAAAGATAGTTAAGTTAGACCAGGAAAAATATATATTAAGACTTGCAACCCTAGCCAGTAGATTTCTTAGTAATTTCAAAGTCTATGGCTATACCGAAGAAGACTTCGATAAAATGCGTCTTAAGGCCAATAATGTTAGAACTCGTTTATTTTTAGATATCTTAGAAAAGGTATATCTTCACTATCAATCATATTTAAAAGAAAACAATGCAATTGACTTTGAAGACATGATTAACGATTCAGAGCGTTTGTTAAATGAAATGATTGCATCAAAAAGAAAACTCCATTACCAATATATCTTTGTTGATGAATATCAAGATATAAGTCACCAACGATTCAATTTAGCTAAAAGTCTAACCCAAGTATCTGATGCAAAATTAGTAGCTGTTGGTGATGACTGGCAATCAATCTTTGCCTTCTCGGGAGCTGATGTTAGTTTGTTCGTAGATTTTGTCAAGAACATGGGCTATGGTGAGGAACTTAAAATTACTAATACTTATCGCAATGGACAAGAATTAATTGATATTGCGGGGAACTTCATTCAAAAGAATACTAATCAAATTAAGAAAAGTCTAAAATCCCCTAAAAGAATAAAGAAACCAATTGTGGTTTTTACCTATAGTGATGACTATCAAAAGAATGTCAAAAAAGGTTGGGCAGGAATCTTATATGAGAAAGCAAAAACTGTTGAGAAAGTGATTGGACTTATTCTTCAAGTTCCTGGCACTCCCCCTGACACAGAAATCTTATTAATCGGTAGATATGGCTTTGATGGAGACCATTTAGTACGATCAGAATTATTCAAATATTATGGTCCTAAAAAAGAAAGAATAATATGTGTTAAATATCCTGAAGTAAAATTGACCTTTATGACCGCCCATAGTTCTAAAGGATTAGGTTATGATAATGTTATAATTATTAATGCCATTGATGGGACTTATGGATTTCCATCTCAAATTGAAGATGATCCAGTTTTAAAAATGGTAATCAGAACAGATAGTAATATTGAGTTTGCGGAAGAAAGAAGACTCTTTTACGTAGCTCTGACAAGGACGAAGAATCGTGTCTTTATAGTAGCACCAGCTAATCGTCCATCCCGCTTCTTGTTAGAACTGATTAATGAACATAAAATTACAGTTCACGGGAAGATCAACACCAGTCCAATAAAAATAAAGAAAGAGCGAAAGAGATGTCCGATATGTGGCTACCCACTACGATTACAAAATAATAAGACATATGGATTAAGATTATATATATGTATTAACGAACCAGAGATATGTGGTTTCATGACAAATGATTTAAGAGCAGGTGCCAAAGGTAATATCCATTGTTGTGAAAAGTGTAATGGTTATATGGTAGTTAGAAAACGAAATAATGAAGATAGTTACTTCTTAGGTTGTACAAATTGGAATAAAGATGGCACTGGTTGTAATAATGTTGAAAACATTGAATGACTACTTTAATGATAGTTTTTAACAGCTTAATGAAAAGATCCTAATTCAGTATGATTAGGATCTTTTTATTGTTCATTTAATATGTTAAAAATGCTTTCAACATCGGAATAATTATAGATTGTATCGCCAATCTCGGCCGTTGTTTCTCTTCCTTTTCCGGTCACAATTACGGTATCATTTGGTTTGGCTAAACTAATCCCTTCTTTAATGGCGCTATAGCGATCAATTATCGATTTGTAATTGGAAGTTCGAACTTCTTTTTGTAAGTCCTTAATAATATCTTCTGGGGATTCGGTTCGCGGATCTTCGGAAGTGAAGATAACCATATCAGCAATCTCACAAGCGATCTTTCCTATTAGTGGTCGTTTGGTTGGATCCTTCTTCCCGGCAGCACCACAAACCACTATTAGGTTTCCTTTAGTTTTACGTTTAAGGTTACTTAAGACATTGGCTAGTGCATTTGGTGTATGAGCAAAATCAATATATATTTTAAAAGGAGTATTGGTAGAAATCAATTCTAAACGACCGTCAACAACAGGAATTGTAGCTACAGCTTTATAAAGCGTGTTTATTGGCATCTTTTCAAAAAGGCCGATAATAATTGCTGGTAAGACATTATATATATTATATTCTTCATTACGGTTAATTTTAATATTCTTTAACATATAACTTGGTGTTTGCAAATCAAAGGTCGTATATTTATTTCCGTAGCGAATGTTTTCGGCTCGGTAGTCAGCATAGTTATAAATACCAAATGTGATTACATCATTAAACTCGCTAAATCGTGGAGCATATTCATCATCATTATTAACAAGAATCTTTCCCTTAGGTTTTAATTGCTTAAATAATTCAAGTTTGGATAGAAAGTAATTTTCCATTGTTTTATGGGTATCTAGGTGTTCGTGTGATAGGTTCGTAAAGATTGTATAATCGAATAAAATGTCTTCAATTCGGTGATTTACAATACCTTGAGATGATACTTCAAGGGCTAAATATTGAATATTTTCTTTAGAAAAAAGGTCAATTAAACGGTAATTTTCGCTTAGCGGAGGGGTGGTGAAATAGTTCTTAAAATGGTTATTTTTATATTTAATTCCATTGGTTCCTATATAGGCACAAGAAGAAAAACTATTAATTATATGATTAAACATCGATGATGTTGTCGTCTTGCCATCAGTACCAGTAACCCCAATCATTTTAATTTGATTCCAAGGTGCTCCATAGAAAAAATTAAGACATCGTTTTAATTCATCAAAACTATTCTTTCTAACAATAATGGGGATGGTAGCATTATAATGAGGTTTAGCAGTCAAGATTGCTGCTGCTCCTTTTTGAATGGCTTCAATAATGAAATCACCTTCATCAAAGTTAGATCCTTTTTGAGGAATGAAAAGATCTCCTGGCTGTAAAAAGCGAGTATCAGAGGTAATTCCAGTGATTTTAATCATTGGTGCTTCTTCAAACAAATCAGATAAATACATACAATCACCTATCGGTATTATATGTATGAATAAAAATATATATGTATAATGTCATGCCTTGTATTGGATATACGCCTAGACCTTATAAAAAAATTCGAATAGAATAATATAAGGTGATTAGATGGATATAACTAAAAAGGTAAATATGATTAGGAGATCAGAGATTACTGAACATGAGTTTTATTCTAGGCTCTCAAAAAGACAAAAGAAAGAAAGTAATCAAAAAATACTCAAACATATAGCGGATGTTGAATTATCACATTATAATTTTTGGGGAAAATATTCGAAGGAAGAATTTAAACCGAATTTATTTAAAGTGTATTTTTACTTAATAATTACATGGATTTTTGGTTTAACCTTTGGAGTTCGTTTAATGGAGCGCAATCAAAGAAAAATCAAAAAAATATATCAAGAGATGATTCATTATATTACAGGACTAGATTTTATTATCAAAGATGAAAATGAACATGAACAAATGCATATCGATGAGATTGATGAACAAAGATTAAAGTTTATTGGTTCAATTGTCTTGGGGTTAAATGATGCCCTAG
>DUOG01000061.1 GCA_012838945.1 Acholeplasmataceae bacterium
CTTAGCAATTGAAGATTTACAACAGTTAATGGAACAAAAATATCAATAACTAATCAACACACTAGAGTATAGCTTTTATACAAAGGTATAAAAGTATTTACACAAAATTCTTGACACTACCTACAAAATCAAATACCACTTGAAATCCTTTTAGAATAATGGCAAATTTAGGTAAACATATTTGAATTAATCAAAATATATGCTATACTTTTTTTAAGGCATAATAATATATATCTTAAGTATTAAAAATTTAATAAAAAGGAGGAATGAATTGAAAAATGAAAATTAAGGACAATTGTTTTATTGTAACGGGAGCTGGCAATGGAATCGGTCGGGAAGTAGCAATAAAGGTTTTAGAAAAAGGAGGAAGAGTAGCTGCAGTTGATATTAATCAACAAGCCCTTGAAGCAACTAAAGAACTAGCTAAGGACTATCAAAGCAATCTATCAATTCATCAATGTGATTTAGCCGATTTAAATCAAGTTGAACAATTGAAAGATGAAGTTTTAAAACATCATCCAACCATTGATGGTCTTATTAATGTGGCTGGTATAATTCAACCTTTTATTCCTATTATTGAACTAGATTATCAAAAAATCCATCAAGTAATGAATGTTAACTTCTATGGTACTCTTCATATGATTAAAACATTCTTGCCTATATTGTTAGAAAGACCTGTTGCGCATATCACCAATGTTTCGAGTATGGGAGCATATGTTCCGGTTCCAGGTCAATCAATTTACGGAGCCTCAAAAGCCGCTGTGGAGATGATGACTTTGGGATTACATTCTGAGTTAAAGGACACTTCTGTTGGGGTAACATTAGTCCTTCCGGGAGGAGTTGCTACAGATATTGTGAAAAACTCAGGAGTGAGGATGGATGCCTTGTTTGATCAAAGTTCACAATCTAAATATAAACTACTCAATCCACAAAAAGCTGCTGAGTTAATCGTAGATGCAACCGAAAAGAATAAGTATCGGATTCCAATTGGCACCGATGCTAAGTTTATGAACTTTATGTCAAGATTTTTCCTTAAGAAAGCTGCGAATATGATTGCGAAAAAGTTAGGCGATGTTCAAAAATGAAAATGACCCCGAAGGGTCATTTCAGACTGTCGACAAAGTCGGCAGTTTTTTTCATCTTGAAATAATTGCTAAAAAATGGTATAATAAATATATAAAAGGGCGGTGTAAATATGATTACTAAAAACAGTAACAAGCGCATTGATAAAGTTCAAATTGTTTGTATTGATGATTTAGTACCTGCTAATCATTTAGTAAGAAAGATTGACAAAGCAATTGATTTTACCTTTATTTATGACTTGGTAAAGGATATGTACTCTAATGAATTGGGTCGCCCAAGTATTGATCCAGTTGTTTTATTCAAAATCATATTTATTCAATACCTTTTTGGAATTAGAAGCATGAGACAAACCATCGAAGAGATTAAGGTTAATATGGCCTATCGGTGGTTTTTAGGCTTTGACTTTAATGATGAAGTTCCACACCACTCAACTTTTAACAAGAATTATGAACGTCGTTTTAAAGGAACAACTGTTTTTAATGATATTTTCGCCCAAATACTATCTCAAGCATATAAACTAGGGTTTATTAATGATGAGAATGTCTTTGTTGATTCAACCCATATCAAAGCATCAGCTAATAAACATAAAAGAGTAAAAATCAATGTAACTGAATCAATCAGTAAATATACAAAACAACTAGAAGAAGAGATTAACGAAGACCGTAGAGCGAATGGTAAAAAAGCATTTGAATTTGAAGAAACAATTGAAACTGAAAAACCAGTATCAACCACTGATCCTGAAAGTGGTTATTTTGTCAAGGGAGAAAAAGAACGTTGTTTCGCATATAGTGCCCAAACAGTATGTGATGAAAATGGATATGTATTAGGAAGTACAGTGGTTTCAGGAAATGTTCATGATAGTCAATCCTTTTTACCAGTTTATGAAAATACTATTAAAGAAAATGAAAACATCAAAAATATCGTAGCAGATTCAGCTTATAGAACACCAATAATCGCTAAAATGGTTCATGAAGATAATAAAGAGTTATTCACACCATATATGAGACCAAAGACAAAACAAGGATATTTAAAGAAATGTGAATTCGAATACCATGAAGAAACAGATTACTTCACATGTCCAATGGGAGTTGTTCTTGAATACAAGACAACAAATAGAAACGGGTATAGGGAATATCGGAGTGGAAAGAACTCATGTAAAGATTGTCCATTAAAGAATCAATGTACATTAAGTACACACAAAACATTAACAAGACATATACATCAAAAGCATGTAGATATGGTAGAAAGAAATCGGAAGACTGAAAAGTTTAAAGCAATCTATCCGAAGCGAAAAGAAACAATTGAAAGAGTCTTCGCAGATACTAAATATAAAAACCATCTGGGAGTGACAAACATGAGGGGGTTATTAAAAAACCAAATGAGGGTAACCCTTATTTTCGCATGCCATAATCTTAAAAAGATGGCAACCTGGATGTCAAAATCCGGGATAACTAAAGAAGACTTAAGAGTTTTCTTTTCCAAAATTATTAATTTCTTTAAAAAACAAAAGTTTTCCCCACTTTTACGAAATAAATAATAAAAAACGCAGATTACGAAACCATAAAGTTTCATCTGCGTTTTAAATTACTGTATTTGTCAACAGTCTGAAATGACCCCGAAGGGTCATTTTTTTACTTTAAATTTTATGGTTCTCTTGAATAGTATGCGTAGAGCGTAATGTCACCAGTAGTTCCTTTCGCAATCCCCTCAACTTTTGGTATATCTCGGCGTTGTTGTCGATTTAAATCTGGTGCTGGCCACCAGCCAAGAAAGAGTCCATTAGTTTCATGAGTTGGATATAACTTCGATTGAGTTGGGAAGTTGAAAGATTCATTAGACATATAAGTAGTTCGATATGTTCCTTCTGGTAAATCAGCCGGCCAAGACCCACCCCTTAAATCATAAGTTATTGTAAAAAGTCGATATTCCCATTTCGCAAATATAGTTAAGCTTTTATTCACCGTATCGGTTTCAAAATTCCAAGGAGTTACATAAGTTGGTTCTTTAAACCAGCCTACGAATACTGCTGAATCACTCGTTGGTTCTTCTGGTGGGGTAATCTTTTGACCACGTTCCAAATTGTACAATGTTGGAATCGTTGTTGCTCCCGGACCAGTATAGAAAACGACACTTACGGTTTCATCATTAATCGTTTTATCACATGAAACCAAGAAAAGAGTAGTCAATATCATCATACATATTATGAATATTCTTTTCATCGTTCTCACTCCTCGATACCTAAAATAGCTCGGTAATTTTTAAGCTCGGCTTCATTAGCATAAATGAAATGTCCTGGCTTGATTTCCACAAGTTTTGGTTTATCCACCGTATAATTGTGAATCGATGGATCATAACCAACACGAACCCGTTTCGCTTCATAGATAGGGTCTGGTTGTGGAATCGCTGATAATAAGGATTTAGTATATGGATGTAATGGATTTTGGAATAGTTCTTCAGAAGAAGCTAATTCAACTATCTTTCCATAATACATAACCGCAATCCGGTCACAGAAATACTTAACTACTGATAAGTCATGCGCAATAAACAAAATCGTTAAACCAAGTTCCTTTTTCAAATCGTTTAAGAGATTCAAAATTTGAGCTTGAATCGATACGTCGAGCGCACTAATTGGTTCATCCGCGATGATGAAATCAGGATCAACAATTAAAGCACGGGCAATCCCAATTCGTTGACGTTGGCCACCACTGAACTCGTGTGGATAGCGGGTCGCATGATCAGGAATTAAGCCAACCATATCTAAGATCTTATTGACCTTTTCTTCAATAACAGCTTTATTTCTTTCACCTCTAATAACAAGACCTTCAGAAATAATATCTTTAACGATCATCCGTGGATTCAAGGACGCAATTGGATCTTGGAAGACCATTTGCATTTTGGACATTGTATTAGCATAATTGGTTTTCGTCTTCATGATTTCTTCAATTTCTGCTTGATACAATGCCTTTTCGTGAGCCACTTCATCTGGAGATTTCCCTTTGATTCGTTCGAGATAAGCAGCTTTGGCTGCCTTTATCTTCTCGAGACGAGCAGCTTTTTCAGCAGGAGTTTCTTTTAACTTGTTATAATATTTATGATCGCGATATTCACTTTTAGCTTGTTTAATTAGTTCAGCATATTTTTCTTTAATTTTTTCGATTTCCACTTTATCAACTTCAAAGCGAACTGGATTAGCTTTGGCATCGGCCTTAATTTTTTTAATTTTTTCAGCTGTTTCTGCTTTAAGTGCTTTAATTTGTTGTTTTAATTCATTGATCTTCGCATCTGCTTCTTCTTTGGCAGCGTTAAGGGTTTTATTAATTTCATCTTTACTTGGCTTATTTTTAGTGATTTCAGCCATTTCTTTGTCAAAATCAGCTTTATATTGAGCTAATAATTCATCATAATGTTTTTGAACATTTTGAATTTTTTCTTTGACTTCGACTGATTTTAAGTTTCTCTTCGCCATGTATTTTACCTTGTTATGGGAACGCATTTGTTCTTCATATTCTTTGGTAATAACTGGGTCAATATCATTAAGGCTCTTAATTAACTTTTCAACGGCGACATTAATATTGAATACTTCCGTTTCTAAGATATCTTGAATCTTTTGATCTTTTTCTTCTTTAGTTGCTTGAATTGATTTTATATATTTTATTTTATCTTTAGTTTTATCTTTAATTAATTCAAGCGTTTTGTTATATATTCGGAAGAGAGCTTTAAGGTCACGTTCAGTTAGTCGATCAAGTTCCTCTTTTTCTTTTCGCTTTGCTTCATTAACTTTGGTATCGTAACGATGGTTCGCCAAATCAATTTGATTGTTAAATTCAACAAAAACAGAATTGATCTTAGATTCTTTTTGCTTTTGGAAGAATTGAACTTTTCGAATTTCGTCAAGTAAGACATTAACTTTTTCTTCAGTTTCTTCTTTTAAATCATAGATTTGCTTTTTAACTGGATAGTGTTGAATGATTTCTTTTTTACGATTAAGGCGTAGTTCCCGAATTCTTTGGAGATCTCCTTGGAGACCAACTCCGACAATTTTACCATTAAACTTTACAATGCCATCAGTGGCATTATAGATTTTAATAATAGTTCGACCAGTCGTTGTCTTTCCACAACCAGATTCACCAACGAGTCCGAAAACTTCACGTTTATAGACGTCAAAGCTTACACCATCAACGGCTTTGACTACCATTTTTTTACCGCCAACCCCAACTTTAAAATATTGTTTGAGGTTCTTAACTTCTAAGACTTTTTGACTGTAATCGATATAATCCTTTTGAGGTTTATTCATTCAACGTCCCCCCTTTCTTCATGATGTCAAGCACAGCTTTGGGAGGTGTTACTTTTGGAGCATCTGGATGTAATAACCAGGTAGCTGCATAATGTGTATCACTCACCTTGAAGAATGGTGGTTCTTCTTCAAAATCAATTTCTAAAGCATACTTATTTCTTAAACTAAAGGCATCGCCTTTTGGTGGATTAATCAAGTTAGGAGGAGTACCTGGGATAGCATCAAGTCGATCAGTAGTTTCAAGGTTAGGCATTGATGACAAGAGCGCCCAGGTATATGGATGTTTCGGATTGTAGAAGATTTCGTTGATTAATCCATATTCAACAATCTTACCTGCATACATTACCAATGCTCGGTCGGCCATATTGGCCACAACACCAAGGTCATGGGTAATGAAGATAACTGATAAGTTTCGTTGCTTTTTAATTTTATTAATTAATTCAAGAATTTGAGCTTGAATAGTTACGTCGAGAGCGGTTGTTGGTTCGTCACAAATTAATATTTCGGCGTTATTTGCAAGCGCAATCGCTATAACAATCCGTTGTCTCATCCCACCAGAGAATTGGAATGGATATTGATAATATCGCTTTTCTGGTTCAGGAATACCAACTTCTCGCATTAATTCGAGTGCTTTTTGTTTAGCACTTCGTCTTGAAATTTTCATCTTTAAGACCAATGTTTCCGTAATTTGTTTTCCAACTCTCATAATTGGATTCAAACTGGACATTGGGTCTTGGAAGATCATCGCAATTTTAGTTCCGCGAATTTGATGGAATGCTTCTTCTGGTAATAACATTAAATCTTGACCTTGATAGAAAATCGAACCACTTTCATGGTTGGCATTACCAGCAAGTAATCCCATAATGGCTCTAGCAGTAACACTCTTACCAGAACCTGATTCCCCAACAATGGCGAGGGTTTCACCTCGATATAATTCAAAATCGATATCTCTTACTGCATGTAAAATCCCTTGTTGCGTCTTAAAGGAAATCCGCAAATTTTCCACTTTTAAAATTACATCTTTTTTAGCTTGTTTTTCCATTATTCAACACCTCGCAATGAAGGGTTGAAAGCATCACGCAATCCATTACTAATGAGGTTAAATGATAGCATTAAAATGGAAATGAAGATAGCTGGGAATAAAATTAAATGGAAATGTTGATTCATTTTGGATTGTCCTTCTGATAACATTCGACCGACGCTCGTGGATGTCGCATAATTAATAATACCAAGGAATGAGTATACTGATTCAGTGAAAATAAATCTTGGGATTGCGAGAGAGAAGGAGGTAATTAAAGTACCAATGGCGTTAGGGAAGATATGACGGCGAATGATACGCGCATCACTCGAACCACTAGAACGAGCAGCTAAAACATATTCGCGGTTTTTATAACGATAGAATTGAATTCGGGTTGTGCCATAGAAACCAATCCATCCATTAAAGACGAAGGCAAAAATAATGACTCCAAAACCGGTTCCATATCTTAAGACAAGCAGCGTCAAAATAACCATGAATGGAAGGTTAGCTAAGATATCAACAAGACGTTCAAATAAGATATCAAGGGTTCCACCAAAGTAACCCATAATCGCACCAAGAATTAAACCAATGATCATATTGATAACAGTAATGACAATGGCAAGAATTAAAGAGATTCTGGATGCTCGCCAAAGGTTGGTGAAAACATCTTCACCTTGGCTATTAGTTCCAAACCAGAAGTAAGTATCTTCAGCTGTGGAATTTAAAGCATATCGGTAGAGGTCAATTTGGGCTTCATATATGCCTTGATTTGGGAAATGTTCCTTTAACCAAATAACTGCATTTCTCTCTAAAGCTTTATCATATTCAGCTTGATTCAAGCGTCTTGTTTGGATTGTTGGTTTACCATTGATTAATTGGTCACCATAAGATTGAATATATGAATGGTATTTGTAATAGTCTACAACTACGTTAACTAAAGTTGTTCCTTCAATTGTCCATTCATCAGTAATTTTCTTAACGATTCCTTCAGGTAAGGATTCGATAAATTGTTTGTTTCTTTGTTTTAATTCTTTACTACCATCAAAAATACCTAACTTTTCAAAGAATGGCATTTTTGGTGGTAATTCACGGAAATAGTTCGCAATAATTTTATCTTGGTTTGGTAGATCATATTTTTTCATGTATGGGCCAAAAATAGTGAAGAAAACGATAATTCCAATGAGAACTAAAGCGACAACGGCGGCTTTATTACGCTTGAAACGATTCCAAGCATCTTTATAATAGCCGATGGACTTAGTACTCATCTTTTCATCTTTAATAGTTCCAGTTCGCTCGACCAATACTAATTTACTTTTATCTATACTATTAATGTCGACTACTCTCATTGTTTTCCTGCTCCCATCTTAATTCGTGGATCGATGAATCCATAAGATAAATCTGCGACTATTCCACTCAATAATCCAATCGATAAGTAGAAGACGGAAATAACCATTACCATTGGGTAATCTGGTAAACCTCCAGCTCCACCAATCGCGGAAAGATATAATCCACCTACACCTGCTATTCTAAAAGCCTGTTCAATAATTAAGGATCCGGATAATAACGAGACAAAGCCACCAATGAGTGCTGGTGCGAATGGCACAAAAGCATTCCTTAAAGCATGTCTAAAGGTTGCTTGTGATTTGGTTAAACCTTTAGCGCGCGCAAGTAACATAAACTCGGAAGTCAATGTTTCACTTAACTCGGCACGAAGGGTTCTCGTCCAACCAGCCACCATTCCGCTGGCCAAAACTACAGTTGGTAAGACTCTTGATAAGAGGTCTTTCATCGGATCCAGGGCAGCCTCATCTTTTGGCAAGACATAAATGGAAGGTAGTAATTTCCACTTATACACAAACAAATATTGTAAAAGGACAGCTATTACAAATGATGGAATCGAAATCAAAATCATAACGCCAATAGAAATAATATGATCGGTCATCTTATTTTTCTTGAGAGCTGCCAAAATTCCTAAACCAATCCCAAGAGGGATTGAAATCAAAAATGGAACAAAATTGATTTTAATAGTTTCTGGTAGTCTTTGTAACAAAACTTCCATGGCATCACGTTTTCTTACAAACGAATACCCAAAGTCCCCTTCTTTAAATATATTTGTAACCCATATTTTAAATTGTTCAAAAATTGGTTTATCAATACCTTCTATTCGTTTCCATTCTTCTCTAATATCTGGATCTTCATTTAATCCGGTTTGATGAAAATCAGGCATTAATCTTATAAAATAAAATATTAGAAAGATTAGTATACAAAATGTTACAATCATTAATCCTAATCTTTTTATAACATATCTTGTCATCTTATTTTTTTCACCACTCTTTACGAATAACAACCCCTATGAATATTTATTCATAAGGGGTTGTTATTAATTTTTACTTTTGTTTAATTTTTTATATTTAAGTTGTTTTTTCCTTATTATTGAGCCTTAATGTGAGTGTATGTTAATCCACCCCAACCCATGAATAAGCTGTAAGATGGAGCCATACGGATTACACGGTCAGATAATACAGCGGCGGAAGTTGCTGAGAAGAGAGGAACAGCAACCATTTGTTCTAATAGTGCACGTTCTAAGGCAGCAGTAATGTTAGTTAAGTCTTCTTGTTGACCTGGATAATCAGCATTGAAGTTACCAACTTCTGAGAACAATAAGAACAAATCGTCAAATGTACCTTCGAATACACCATTTTCATCAACGTTTTCTAAGAAGTATTTTTCTTTATCAGTTAACTCTTCTGGATCTTTTGCACGCAACATATCGTTCATGTAGATTATTTCTGCTCTTACTGGAAGTTCGCCAGTGTTATGGCCACGACCTACTAAGAAGGTAGAGAATGTTCTACTGAAGATATAACCCATACCGAAGGTAGCTTGGAAGGTTGCACCACTCATACCGGTGAAGCACATGTCAAAGTCACCAGCATTCCTTTCAGCAGTAAATTGAGCTGAAGATAATGGATTCAACTTAATTTCAAATTCAATATCTACACCGTTGTATTGAGTTGTCTTATTGAATACTTTTTCATATTGGGCTTTTACCCAGTTAGCCATTTTAATGTTAGAACCAGCATCATAGAATGAGAATTCAACTACAACTTTTTGTCCTGCAGTATATCTGCCTGCAGCTACAGCATTGGCGTAAGCAACAGAGAATAATCTTCTTGCTTCTTCGATGTCATAACCGCCAGTATCTGGTGATAGACCTAAATCTTTAAGTTGTTGTTGAGCAACCGAACTTCTTTCATAAGCACCTGTAGCCCATTCACTTACTTGGTGGATATTACTTAAATATCCAAGGGCAGGTTCAGAAGGTGGTTGAACTTCGTTACAGTAATCAGTACGATCGGTTGCTAAGTAGAGAGCTATACGGAATTCATCTTCTAATAAGATTGGAGCAGTAGTTTTACCAGAAGTACCTCCGCTACGATCTAAGCTGATTGCGAAACGATAGAACGAGTTGGATGGAGCAACATATAGATTTGGATGATCCATAAATTCTTTCCAGAACTCACCGCCAACGCCAGCGATGTCAAGATGACCTTCTTTGAACTCATTAATTATATCTTTTTGGTCTTTAATGATTGGACCATTGATCGTCTTGATTGTGTATTCATAGCTCTTGAAGTATCTTTCATTACGTTCAAAAGTAAACTTAACGTCTTCTTCCCAACTCTTCAATACATATGGGCCATAAGAAACTGGAATATTATTGATAGAACCATAAGTTGTAAATGTTCTTTCAGCATTGAAACCAGCTTCAAAGTTAGCAGGGTGAACCAAGTTAACGATTCCTAAATAAGTCATAACATGCCATTGTGTCTTTTCACCTGTTAAAATGATTTTGAATGTGTAGTCATCAATTTTCTTGAATCCTACTTCTTCCCAATCAACAGCTGGATGAACACCTTTACTTGGGTCATTGGCATCAATTGGTCTTCCTTGTTTGAAGTATTCTTCACCTTTTACTAGTGGGATATAGTCACCATTGTATAAATAGTTAGCACGTTCATTGTTTTGTTTACCATCAAGATATTGTTTAAATGAATATTCGAAAGTATCAGCAGTAATTGGAGTACCATCAGCGAAGACTAAGTCTTTGCGTAATTTGATAATCCATTCGTTGTCATAACCTTCTTTAGATGCAGCAGCATCTAGTTCACCGAAGCCTTTGTCAAAGTCTGTTCCGAGGTTAACACCATAAGGGAACGCAGAAGCCATACCTAATAAGTAAATTCTTTCTAAGTAAGGCATTCCAATGAGTCCATCTTCAGGATTTTCAGGAGTATGACGATCTCTTACTTGTGAGAAGTCACCAGGATATGCAGCTTTACCATTAGCAATAGCTTTTGCCCAGTCATAATCTGTGTGATATAGCGAATCTACTAAGTAGCTATATACATCAGATTCAGCAGATGTTGTTGAATTTAGTGGGTTCAATGTTTGAATTTCACCAAATGCAGCATTATAAACGCCATTTACATCAATTGCTTTACCATAAACGAAAACATAGAATTCTCTCGTTTTTTGGATTGGAGCACCTTCAGCAGGGTGTCCTACTAAAGTAACAGTTAATTTAGCGCCTGCGCCAGTACCATTAGGGCGAGTAACTTTTCCGTTTGGTTTAACTAAATCTTCATTACTTGAAGACCAGTTTACATCGACACCAACTGGAATTTTACTTTCAATAGCTTGTAAATTAAGATCAGTAGAGGTACGAGTAGGAAGTTCTAAACTTGCTTGAAGTTCAGCCATTAATGGTTCGTCGATTGTTTCAACGGTTGGGCGAACACCAAGGATCTTAACATCGAATACTTTAGTTAAAGATTTACCTCCATAGGAAGCTTTAACTGTTAACTTCAAGGTTGTATCTAGACCTGGTCGTTCAACAGCTACAGTTACTTTTCCCGCAGCAACTGAAACTTTTAATAAATCACCGTTAGATGTCCATTCAAATTGGACGCCGTTTGCAGATGTTGGAAGTTCAAAATTTTCTACAACACCTGTTGGAACAGTAAGTAAATCTAATTCAGCTTTGATTTTTCTTTGTTCCTCACTAACACAGCCAGATAGCGCTAGTACTAAAAACCCTACAAGCGCGAAAATAAATAATTTATTTCTCAAATATCTCACTCCTTTTTTTTAGAGCATTTTACTATAAAAATTTTTATTTGTCAATAGAAAACCAGTAGAAAACGTGATGTAAACGCTTACTTTGAATTTTTATATAGTTATTTGGTGTATCAAAAAAATGGTATTTTCCCTAAAATATATGAAATAATGAACCTTTTTATTACTTTTTGTATCAATATAAGACCAAAATAGTTAAATTATAAAAAAACTTAATAACTACCTTTCTTGCAAAAAAATTAAGACAAGTGTATAATAATGGTAATTCTATGAGAAAAAAGGGATCATAATGACAGATTTAGAAAAAAGATTGCTAATTAAAAAAGTTATATATTTAATTTTAATCCTTATTGGTATTAGTGCTGCTTTAGTTACCATAGTTTTGTTATTTACTGCTCGCTCTGATTTTCAAGCTTGGATTGATGCTTTATTCTTTAATGGCTTTTTAATCTTTGCTTTCAGTTGGATGATGATTATATCTAATGAAAATTTGTTTTCGGTGGCCATCTATGGTGTTAGACAATTTTTATCCAATCTCCTCGGTAAAAAACCCAAGAACACCTTATTGGAATACATCGAATCACGCAAGCAAATTGATCGCTATATCATTGTTACAACTATGATCTATGGATCTTTCTTTATTGCACTTGCTGTAATATTATATTATTCATTCTCTTAAAATAAAAATTCTGGTTCATACCAGAATTTTTTTCTTTTTAAAAATTATGCTTATACCAATCTTTTATAACTAATAGTTCGTCATATGTTAAACGATGATCAGAATCAATCCATTCCAATCTAACCTCTTTATTATTAGGCTGTAAATAATCTAATAAATCTTTGGCTTCTTGGGGTGGACAAATATTGTCATGTATACCACTCGCAATAAAAACCTTGGTATGGTCATTTACGACTAATGGGCGATCTCTTCTTGGAACTATCGGCCTCAGTAGTATCGCTCCGGCTAAAGCATCTTTGATTGTACAGAGAATACTCGCTGTGATATTAGCCCGATTCGAATATCCAATCGCAATTACCTTGTTTCGATCAAAGCCGTATTTAATACTTGCTTCGTCTAATAAATCATAAAGTTCTATCGTTCGTTTTTCTAAGTCTTCTAAATCAAAGACGCCAGGACGAAGACGCTTAAAAAAGCGATTCATTCCTCCTTCTTTAACATTTCCTCTAACACTTAATATATTTGCTTGATCATCTATGATTTTCCCAATTTTTAAAAGATCATATTCATCGCCACCAGTTCCATGAAGAAGTAGTAAAGTTTTATCATTCGTTCCTTTTTGATATATATGAATCATCTTATTCACTTGCTTTTTGCCTCGATTTCTTAGAAGCTAATTGTTCCGAATAGATGCCAATCTTCTTTAATGGTTGTGATAAGTTAACAACTTCTTCTAAAGTTAATTGGGAAAAGATTTCATCGATTTTAGCTTCATGACTTGGGAAAACTAATTTAATATAATTTTCTCCCTTTGATGTAAGTTTCACAAAAAGACTTCTTTTATCTTCACTGTTTTCAAATCTTTCCACCATTCCTGCATCAACAAGATTATCGACTACATAAGTCATACTGCTGTTAGCCATTAATAAGCGTTGACTTAGATTAGCCATCGGTTGACTACCTTTATGATATAAGTACTCTAAAACCCCAAATTCCGATGGATTTAAGTCGTAGGTAGCAATATCTTGCCGTAGCACTTTCTCTACGCTTCTTGATGCTCTCAAGAGAATCGTTAAAGCTTTAAGATTTTCTTTCATATATGACCATCCCTTATAAATATTCTTTTTCAAAAACTTTTGTGCTTCGTACTGTATCGATTGGGCGAACTAGTTTTTCAATAAAATCGCGATGATTTCGGAATTTTGGTGGTAACGCCAACGTTTCACCTAAGATCTCATAAGTCTCTTCATCATCGATAAATCCTGGACCGTCAGTCGCAAACTCAAACAAGATGCCTGGATACATTCTAGTATAAAGAGACTTAAAGTAAAAGCGATCTACAAAACCCGAGTTTGGAAAACCAAGACTTCGGATATATTTTATCCAGTCATTTAATACTTCTTCATCTTCAACCCGAAAAGCCACATGATGAATTGCACCATACCCTTGAATACCTTGATTACTGCCTTTCGCCACTTCTAAAATGACACTGGCACAATTTCCGCCTTCCCCCATTTCATATAGATGATAATTATCTTGAACACCACTAGCTTTCATAAACAAGCCATCAACTAAGATTTTATCCATGATTGCGATATTATTAATACGCAAGAAAATTGGTCCAAGCCCCGTTATCGCAAACTCATTAGGTACTGGCCCCTTTTTCCAAGCAATGCCGCTTTCGACTCCTTTATTGTTTTGATTAGAAAATAAAGCATATTTTTGTTCATCAAAATCTTCAAAAAGGATAACTTTCTTACCAAAGAGTTCTTTAATTTCTTCATGGACCACATTATATTTCTTGAAACGCTTCAGCCAATATTCTAAAGCCAAATCACTTGGAACCCGAAAACTTGCTCTAGATATTTCATTAACTCCTTCTTCTTTTTTGGGAATTCCATTAAAGTCAAAGAAGGTAATATCCGTTCCTGGACTTCCCTCGTCATCAGCAAAAAACAAGTGATATGTATTTATATCATCTTGATTGACTGTTTTTTTGACTAAACGCATTCCCATAATGTTCGTATAAAATTCATATATCTTTTCAGCACTGCTTGTAATAGCTGTGACACTCGATTCCTAACAAAAACGACTCTTGACTTTTTTCTACCATCAGTGAAATTAACTTTTCTTTTTCTTTTTTTTGTTCCATCCATAATACCCCATTTAAACTTAATTATGCATTTTATGTAATTTATACTAACTTTTCACTATAATAAAAAATGTTTATTACTTATACAATTCCAAAGAATCTCTCGAAAAATTCAAGTAATCTAGCTAATACTGTTTTACGCTTTTCATCACGATTCCCACTTCCAAATCTAGAAATTGGTGGTAGTATCTTATCGACATCAGTTCCAGTAGTTTTGATACTTCCTGTTTCAAAAGCAGTAGAGATAAATTTACGAGTCTCAGCTTCCTTAAGATTTTCTGTTTCGATAATGGTTTTTATTGCTTTTTCTTTTTCTTCAGCAACATAACTACGCCATTCATCAAGTACATCATCTACTTCATTTATACCCTTAATAAAGTTTTCAATTAACGCTTTTTTACTTCTCATTTCAGGTGATGAATCGATTGCTTTTTGAATGTTAATTA
>DUOG01000062.1 GCA_012838945.1 Acholeplasmataceae bacterium
ATATTTATAGGCTCTTAATATAGTTTTCAAGTATATCACCTCTTTCTTTTATAATATATTATTGCAATTCATCTCCCACCTATGTTTCACTTAGAGGTGGGAGTATTCTTGCTTATAAACGATAAAACCATGATACCTCCTATATATTATAATTGTATTTATATATAGTATATCATAGTTTCAATGAAATGTAAATACAAAAATTTTATTTATGCAAGATAATAAACCTTAACTGACATAAATTAATTTACTAATTCAACCTCTTCCCATGTTATTGTAGAATTATTTTTTTGCACCGCTTCAGAAAAAATAGCACCATCTGTGGAACGCTTAATGTATTTTTCTTCATCGGAATATATTTTATCATACGTAGCATTTAGTGGTTTAATTACAATCATTCTTCATCACCACCATTTTCTTTTTCGATAAATACAAATTTATATTTCTGCGTTGTCTCATCCCAAGTCATTACAATATTATGTTTTATAGCACTTTCAAGTCCTGATATAAAATTAATCATACTATTTTTGCTAATATATTCAGTCGGCAATCTTCTCAAAGTATCAACAGCATTTATTCCGTAGACAATATTGCCGACAAATGGTGAAGTTTGAGGTATATCTTCATTATCCGATATAATTTCCTCTGTACCGAAATCACTAACTTTGTATGACAAGTTTAGAGGTTCGTCTACATACGTTTCAATCGGAATATCTAATTCATATATAAGCATGGCCCCTGCTACCCCCGCCTTAAAGCTATTCGCATCAGTAAAATCATCATCACGAACAAAGATTCTATTACTTGCTACTGACACTATAATTTCTTTATCATTAAGATTATTTGTACTAACCCTACTACCTACTAAATATTTAGAACTTCTTATTGCATTAAAAGTACTAATTTTCCTATCTTGACATTGACAATAAAAATAATTGCTAGAAGCAGAAAATGACCAAGATAAAGAACCCATATCTACCATTTTAATATGTTTTATCGTTTTAGTATTATAAAATTCATCACATACCCCCGATGGCAAACTATGCATCCCATCAGGGAAATACGTTACTATAGGTAATTCCCTTTCACTTTCCCAGTATTCTTCGAACTCACCATCTCGAATACCTGACCATTTCAAATGAATTATTGTTGTTTCATCTGCGTTAGTTACAAATATATATCCATTTCTTTCGGGAGTGTAAACCTCCATTCCATCTTCAGTTATAGTAATAATTTCAACTTTCGAATCAGTTAATGTTTTGGCAAATTCTAATTTAGTTAATGCACCACCAATTACATATTTGTTTCCCGCCAAGACTTTTGCATAACCTTTTGATAAGTCAAACTGATTAAATCCAACCGTTTTAATTCCTGTGGCGTTGAAGTTTAATAAGCTTCCCGTGTCGTATGGATAATAAGAATCAGGGAATATAGCTTCAAATTCTGCTGCGGTTGTCGGTTCATTGCCGGTACCGAACATCAAGGTAACATTAAAAACCATATCAGTTCCACCTGTAACATCAATAGCTGAATTTCCACCTACAACAAGAGCTGATATATTGTCAATAATTGTAATATATTTATTATCACTTATTAATGTAACGCTCTCTGTATCATCGTCTACTAACTGGTTCCACACAATTGTATTGCCTTTGATGCTTTTTATCGTAGCCGTACCATCCGCAACATCAGCATCCCCGCCTGTTGTGCGGTGGATAAAAGTAGCACCTACACCATCACCTTTACCTGCAAGGTTATCAGCAGTACCTACGGATAGGGGTTCATAATAACCATCTATGTTTGCTTTTGTGTCCATTTGAGCAAGGTAATCTGTCTTAACTGTCTCTAAATCACCTTGTAACTCATCAACATCTTCTAATAAATCATCTACATCATCAGCAACATCCTGTACCTCATCTAAATAAGCAACTTTTCTTACACTATCATCTTCTTGTGTAATTTTCAATCTGCCCAATTATACCACTCTCCTTTCTATTTCTGTAGTGTCTGATATGTCATACCAAAACAATGTATCAGTTGGTAGAACTTCACTAACTTCAATCCTCAATTCTTTCAAAGAATTAACATCTTC
>DUOG01000063.1 GCA_012838945.1 Acholeplasmataceae bacterium
AATATTTTATTTCCTCTTTTTCATCTTATGATATAATTAATATGTATGAAGAATATAAAGGAGCATAGTATGAAGAATAAATATAAGCTTATTATTTTCATTGTTTTAGTTGTATTAATGTTTTTTGGTATGGCTCTAATTGGTGCCAAAGGGAAGATATCGAATCTTAAATATGTTTTCTTTGGTGATCAAAATCACACCTTGAAGACACTTACCGAAACCAATTCCTTCATCAAATTAAAAATCAATATAGTTGATAAAAATATTGAATTTATTACATCCGAAGAAGAAGAAATAAAAATAGAATACTATGAATCAGAACAATACTCATTTTCTCATTATTTTAGTGATGATACGCTAGGCTTTTATGGTGAGAGAAACTTTTATTTTAACTTTAACTTTTTCAATTTCAACAAATCAAAATATCGAACAGTAAAAGTATACTTGCCAAAAGGTTATAGTGGAGCTATCGAAGCTATTACATCTAATTCCAAAATCAGTATTAGTGATTACACATTAACCAGTTTAGATTTAGAATCTTCCAATGGAAAAATCACAGTATCAAATATTAATACTGAAAAGTTGGAACTAACAACTAGTAATAGTACCATCTCCTTATCAAATATTAATGTTGTTAATGATCTTTATTGTCAAACAAGCAATGGAAAAGTACTATTGAATAACATCTCAGCCGAAGATATTGAGGTTATTACTAGTAACGGAGCCATTGAAGGTTCTCAGTTTAAAGCAACTAGCATTTCTTTTAATACTTCCAATTCACCGATTAACACAACTAGTATTGATTGTGGTGATATACTAGCCGTTACCAGTAATTCAAAAGTAACCCTAGGTATTATTGGAAAAATGAGCGATTATAAAATTTCTTATGAAACTTTCAATGGAAATGCTAAAATAAATGATGTTAACTATGCCAATAAAAACACCTTAAATAACGATGCACCAAAACTACTTTTCATCGAAACATCTAATGCTTACATATATGTCAATTTTACTGAATAAGGGCAAAATAAAAAGGGGGAATCACACCCCTTTTTTTCATCTATTCAGTTCTTAAGGCTATGACAGGGTCTTTCTTTGATGCAATTCGTGATGGAATGAGACCTGAGATTAAAGTCAATAAAATACTAATAACAATAAGAATCAACCCATGGATAATATTTAGTTTAGCAACATTAGCATCTAATTGAGCGACAAATCTTCTAAGTAAACTATTAATTGGAATGCTTAAAACATAAGCTGAAACCACACCGATTAATCCAGCGGTGAAACCGATAATTGCCGTCTCCGCATTGAAGACCCGCGAGATATCTATTTTACGAGCACCAATACTTCTTAAGATACCAATTTCTTTAGTGCGCTCAATAACTGAAATATAAGTAATGATACCAATCATAATTGAGGATACAACTAATGATACGGCGGTAAAAGCAATCAACACATATGATATCGAGTCAACTACTTGTCCCATAATGCTACTTGCCATTTCCGCATAATCATTATAGATAATTCGGTTATTAGCATCTTCTTGAATATCATTATATTGGTCCAAATATGCTTTAATCGCTTCTTTGCTTTCAAAATCTACTGGGTAAATACTAATATTGTAGGGGATTGCGTTACCATTAATCGCAGCAATAATTTGATTGTAAAGCCTTTTGCCTTCTTCACCGTCTGGGAAAGGTTTACCGTTAATAACATTAGTAGTATAGTTTCCTTTTTGTGCAAGCACCACTTCAGATGTGCTAGCATCATTCAAGATATATTCGGTTAGTTCTTTAGTGAAATTTATCCCTTCACTTAAGACACCAATTTCTTTACTACTTTTGATTCGAAGAATACCAACAATCTTTAAAGGAATCGCTCGTTCATTATGATAAAGTTCTTCTAAGTTTTGATTGACCCCAAAACCTTCGCTCTTCTTATAATAGTATTCATTATTTAATATAGCTCTTAATTCAAGACCAATAAAGTCATCAAAATCAAAACTCTGATTTCCACTATATGAAATACCAACACTCTCTAAAGTGCGTGATGATATTTGATTAAACGTATTAACAACTAAAACCAATTCATTCTTATTTTCTGGTAGTTTTCCTTTTAATATATCGTATTGCTTTTCAATTAAAAATGTACTGTCAATCATTTCACTCCAGTTAGCCGAACGAGTAATATAGGTGTTATCAGCTTGCCTTTTGATTAAATTTAAATTAAGGCTTCGATAGTACTTAATTGAATGATATAAATCTTGATCCATATTTTCTAAGTATTCCAAATACTCATGGGTGAAGTTATTATAATGAATCCCTTCTCGTTGATATCGATAGATTTTCTCTTCGGTAGGAAATTCCCCTTTCTTTGGTTTGAAGTAATCCATGATACCACTGCCAGTAGCTGTGCTATTGCTGATGGTGAGGGGATATCCTGATAAAGTCTTGGCCTGCATATCATTGATATAGATTTTAAATCCATTCGAAAGGGCTAAAACTAGGGCAATCCCAATAATACCAATGCTACCAGCGAAGGCCGTTAAAAGGGTTCGTGTCTTTTTAGTTAAGAGGTTTTTAAAACTAAGTAGTAATGCCGTCCTGAAAGTCATTGAAGTCTTTAACTTGGAAGGTCCTCTTTTTTCTATCAGTTCCTCTTCGTGATATGGATTACTATCTTCTATCACTTGACCATCTAATAACTTAATAATACGAGTACTATATTGAGATGCTAGAATATCATTATGAGTAACCATTATTACTAACCTGTCTCTAGCAATCTCTTTTAACAATTCCATAATTTGAACACTTGTTTTAGAATCGATTGCGCCGGTAGGTTCATCAGCTAGTAAGATCTCAGGATCATTCACTAAAGCCCTAGCTATCGCTACTCTTTGCATTTGACCACCAGACAACTGATTAGGACGTTTTGATAATTGATCAGCTAAACCAACTTTAGTTAGTGCATCAATTGCCCGTCTTTTTCTTTCCGCAGCATTTGTACCTGATATCGTTAACGCTAACTCGACATTCTCTAAAACATTTAAATGAGGAATTAAATTATAACTTTGAAATACAAAACCAATAGAATGATTACGGTAAGCATCCCAATCTTGATCTTTATAATCTTTCGTAGAACGATTTCTGATAAATAAATCACCACTAGTATAACGATCTAATCCACCAATAATATTTAACAAGGTGGTTTTTCCACAACCAGAAGGTCCGAGAATGGAAACAAATTCACTCTTTCTAAATTCTAGAGTTATACCTTTTAAGGCCTCGACAATCGTTTCTCCAAGATAATAGTTTTTTGCTATGTCTTTTAATTTCAACATATGGCAACTCCTCATTTCAAAATTAGGTTAAAATAAATTGTTATTAGTTATTTTCAAAATAATTATAGCACACGATAATATCATTGTAACGCAATTTGTAAAAAAGCCAAGTTTTCTTTTTGTTATAAAGAATGCTTGGCTATTGTTTTTAGTTAATAATTAAGATTTAGAAAACATTATTTTTTCACTATCAAACATCTTAGTTAAAATAAATATTAAGAATATTGAATAAACAAGATTTGACACGATGCAAATAAAGATATTGACATAGCTTATTTGAAACATAAAGATTGAAGATAGTGAGTTAATACTATTATATAATGGAACTAAGAATGGAATAGGACTAGTAGTTACTGTAGTATTAAACATTGTAAGTATTCCAAGAATCATACTAATAAAGTATAGTGGCAACACATACATACTTGCTTCTTTAACACTCTTAGCAAATGCTGATACGATTGATACTAAACCAACCACAACTAAAACAGTTGTAACCATTACTAAGAAGATAAGAAAGTATTCTTTCATTCCATATATATTAGATTCGATTTCAGCATCAGCCATTAACTTAGGCATTGATGCTAAGATACCAATAAAACTACTAACAGCTGAGATTACTGATAAGGCCGTTGTACTTAAGATTTTCCCAACAGCAATATCTCTTCTCTTAACTGGTGTTACGAGTAGCGTAGCAATTGTACCTCTTTCTTTTTCACCACTTATTGATTCTGGACCAATTGACATTGCACCAGAGAACAAGAATATAATAATAAGGAAAGGTAACATCGTTCCCATTTGCTTTCCACTTATCTCTCTTGCATCAGCAATATCCACTGGATCTGAATATTGAATATAGTTCGGTCTATATCCCAGTGCTTCTTCCACCTTAATAGCTTCATATTGATTAACAAAAAACACCATCTCTTGATAAGCTTTTACTGAATGTGCTTCGGTTGAATCATAGATAACTTCAAATGAGGCAAGTGGATCTGACTCATTCTTGCGATTGTTAATAAGTTCAACAAAATTTTCAGGGAATATAATAATTAAATCAATTTCTTTATTTTTAAGACGTGCTTTAGCATCATCAATTGTTCCCACTAATTCTTCTCGGTAACCTTTATAATTGGCATCTACAATTAATTGTTCAATTGGATCTGGTAAGTTTTCCACAACAATTCGAGAATTGTGCGTATCTACTCGACCAATAAATTCTGTCATCATATTACCCATTAAGGAATAAATCAAATAAATCATAAGCCCCGGCATTAAGATAACACTGAATGCCAAACGTTTATCTTTAATTACTCTGGTAAACTCTTTTTTGAAAATTGTTAAGATATTTCTCATTTGCTTTCACCAACCGTTTCTTGATAAAGGTCAAAGAAGACATTTTCTAAATCTTTTTCAGCACAAAGATTATTCAAGGTATCATTTTTAACCATCTTACCATCGATAATAATACCAACTCGATCACATACTTTTTCTACTAAACTAAAGATATGAGTAGAAATGATAATCGTTTTGTTTTGGTCTCTTAATTCTAAAAGATAATCAGTAACTGATTTTGCTGTGAGGACATCAAGACCGTTGGTAGGTTCATCAAAAATGATAATATCTGGATCGTGCACAAGAGAGATAGCAATTGATGCTTTTTGTTTCATCCCAGTTGATAGTTCTGCTACTTTCACCTCAGCAAACCTATCAATCCCAAACCTAGCAAACAATTCTTGTTTTCTCTTTTCTGCTATTTTTTCATCTACTCCATGCAAATTAGCAAAGAAATCAAATAAATAGTTTGGAGTGAAGAAATCCTCTAATTTTAATTCGCTTGTTAAAAAACCAATGTGCTTTCTTACATCATGAGCATTACGAACAGCACTATAACCATTCACAAAAATATCACCAGCATCCGGTTTAATCAATGTCGCAATCATTCGTAAGGTTGTTGTCTTACCGGCGCCATTAGGGCCAAGAAGCCCAAATATTTCACCCTTATAAGCTTCAAATGATAAATCATTCACAGCAACCTTTACTTTTTCATTGGTCCGTTCAATTTTACGTTGCTTTGGTGACAAATTAAAACTTTTTTTCAAGTTTTGGATTTTTAAAACTGATTCCATTGATATCACCTCTTCTTTAAAATTCCATAAATTATACCATTTTTTGAAAATTTTTCAAAATGTTTTTATAATATTTTTTTCTCTTGCTGCCTTAATTAAACTATTATATTCATTAGCAATATGACCATTAATTACTTCTTTTAATAAGAAATTTAAGATCTCCCCAATGAGAGGACCTTCATCAATTCCTATCTTTATTAAGTCTTTTCCGGTAATCTTTAAATCCTCCAAAGAAGTGACTTCCTTTTTAGTTTCGATTAAAATAGCTAAATCTAAAATTTCTAATAACTTATCTTCATCTTCTAATTCTAAATGTCTTTTCACATTAATTATTGCTTCTAAGTTGCTGAAGCCAAGTTTATTAATTGCTTTTCTTAAATAATACTTATTTAATTTTAAGGACTCAATTAGATAAGCAATGATTATTATTACCTCTCTTATTACTCGTTTTGCCATTCTTAGCCTTCTAAGTCCTGACTCAATTAGAAGTAAATCATCGTCAGTATAATTACTTTTATAAAACAATAAGGCAAGTTTCATTGAACCTTCTACTTTTAAATCTTTTATCATTTTGAGGTTATTTAGATATTGATCCTTATTAACCACTTTAAAGAGTTCAGGAATAACTACTTCAATTATTCTTTGATAATCACTTAAAACTTTATAATAGTCATTTCCACTTAAGATTTTGTTAAACTCATCTTTGATTCGCTCCATTGCTACAGCCTTTAATAATCCTTTATGTCGATTGAATAATTTACTTGTTTTTTTATCGATTATAAACCCTAAGGTCGAAGCAAAACGTAAACCCCTTAATATTCTGAGGGGATCTTCATGGATCCGTTTTTTCGGATTTTTTACCCCTCTAATAATTTTCTTTTCCAAGTCTTCTAGTCCACCATAATAATCAATAATCCCTTCATCTTTACTATAGGCTAGGGCATTGATTGTAAAATCACGATATTCTAAATCTGTTCTTAAGTCTTTCCTTTTTTTATATTGCGATATTTCAATTACCATTCGGTCGATAATAACCATAATTGTTCCCCTTTGTTCACCAAAGGTCTTTAGATGATAATCTCTAAAAAGATTCTTTATTTGATAGGTTGTCGCATTAGTGGCCAGATCATAGTCTTTGGGAACTCTTTTTAACAGTAAATCACGCACTGAACCCCCAACAAGATAATGATCAAACCCACTACTTTTTAAAATCTTAATACATTTTAAAACCGGATTAGGTAATTCAAACATCTTAATCATCTCTCTTTTCAATTATATTATAGCCCATTTCAATTTTTTAGCAAACTTATTTGTCTAATAAACTTGAATATGCTAAAAACACTTAAAATTCAAATGCTATTTGATTTAAAATGATTTGTCAATTATTCTAAAGATTGCTATAATATATGTAGTTTTGTCCTGACAGGTCAAAAAACATTACTATAGGGGAAAAAGTGTTAATACTTTAACACTTTCACCATATATCAAAAAACAATGAATAAGGAGGAGAAGAGTAAAAAATGAAACTTAAAAAGTTTTTTGGTTTTTTATTATGTTTACTAGCAATGGTTCTTTTTAGTGGCTCGCAATTGAAAGCGATTGCACTAAGTTCCCAAATAGTTGAAAATGTTTCAACTCAAGTATTGAACCTACCTGAAGGTGTTGAATTCCACATTCGCAAGGACAAAACTGCTTTCAATGGTGACATTACCTTAGAAAAACGTGATCAAAACGTACAAGCGATTGTAATTCCAAAGGCATCTGAAACGGTTGAACTAGTTGTTTGGGCCGCCGGTGAAGACCACAAGTGGGGCCGTGCTACATTACGTTCAACAATTGTTGACTTTGAAAAGAGAAACCCAGGCTATCGCGTTATCGCTGGTATCAATGGTGACTTCTTTGATATCAATGATACTTACCAACCACTAAGTGCTCACGTAAGTGCTGGTGA
>DUOG01000148.1 GCA_012838945.1 Acholeplasmataceae bacterium
ATGGCGGCGGCATCCTTACTTCCGGGGTCATCTTTGCCCTGGGCACCGCTTTACTGCCCGAGACCGTGTTAATCCAACCGTTAGTTCAAAAGTCTACGTTATTGAAGACTATCTTTACCGCCCATCCCGACCTGGTAGCGAAAGCAATTGCTTCAGCCCAGGGCACGCTCCTGCTCAGCGCCCTTCTTCAGGCGGCGGTAGGCCTGGTGATCATCGGGGCCGGGTTTGTAGTGGGAAGAATCGGCAAAAAGGCATGAGAAGGGGGGTAAAACTGTTGCTTCAGAAAGGCAGGACAAGATACAACCCCAAAGAAGCTTTTATTTTGAAAAAAACCATGGCCATCGAGACTTTCGATCTCTTTTTACTTATAGTGCTTAGCTATTATTTATTTTCAACATGGTATATCGGTCTTATAGCAGCACTATTAATTTTGCTGGGAATCTATGCTTTTAGAGCTTATGATCTTAATAACCTTGTCTCATACATTGAACAATTGATTAGAGTTGCAGCCGGGTCGGTACTCGGTTGGGTACTATTCCAGATATTGCTACTGTTCCCAGGCAGAATAATTCAAATAGCATCTTTAAAAATGATTTTAATATCCATTATCACACTGCCAATAATAAACTGGGCGATAACTCTAATTATACTGAAGTTTGCGAAGAGAAGAAAATACGTAGTGCTAGGTAGTAAAGCAGAGCATCAATCTCTGATCAATGAAATATCCCAAAAAACACTTGGCTTAATTCAGGCGCACACATACTTAAATCCGGACATATCTAAACTTGGTCAATTGTTACCCCAGTGCGATGGGGTAATAATAGGGCAAACATTTCTAAACGATAAAATATGTGAAGAGATCAACAAACTAGAACCATCAGGGGAGGTACACTATTTACCGGAGCTGGCAGAAAGAGCACTAAAAAGAATACCTTTAAAATCAATTGGTAAACACAATAAAGACTATCATATTGAAGCAAACAATGAAACATACTCTCCAGCGATGCGAATATTGGATATTTTGGTATCATTAATTGTTTTAGTAATAACATCACCTTTATCACTTATAACCACAATCGCTATATACATTAAAGACGGCAAACCGGTAATATTTAAGCAGACAAGGGTCGGAAAAGATGGTAAACATTTTGCCATATATAAATTTAGGAGCATGCAAAATACACAGCTGCAAGAACCTAAATTTGCGGATCAAGAGGAAGAAAGGATCACAAAAGTCGGTAAAGTTATTCGAAAATACAGGATAGACGAACTGCCCCAGTTCATAAACGTATTAAAAGGTGATATGAGCGTGGTGGGCCCGAGACCCGAGCAGGTGGAATTTACCGAAGAATACCTAAAGACGATACCGTTCTACGAGTATCGATTAACAGTGAACCCGGGCATAACCGGTTGGGCGCAGATAATGTATAAATACAGTTCAAACGAGGAAGAAACGATAAGAAAGCTTAAATATGACCTTTGGTACATAAAGAACCAGGGTTTACTTTTAGATCTAAAAATAATGCTTCAGACGTTGGAAAAGATTTTGTTTACGCATTTTGGGAAAGCTCAATGCGAATATAAAGATGTTCGGTACAAAGATCTAAATTTAGGTAAAACCAATACCATAATTACCAATTTAAAAGAAAGATTTGAAAGATAATGTAGTGCAAAAGTTATTTATAGTAATTTTTAAATAAGTAAAGTAGTTGTTGACTCATGAATGATTACCTTTGTTGATTTTTACTAGGTAAGATGAGAAAGAATGGATGCGGTATGATTTCAGGAAAACCCTTAGTAAGCATTATAACGGTTTCATTAAATAGTGAAAGAACGATACGCGACACAATTGAATCCGTCTTAAAACAACGATATAACGCAATTGAATATATTATTGTTGATGGTTTATCTAAAGATAATACCATTCCCATCGTAAGCGATTATA
>DUOG01000064.1 GCA_012838945.1 Acholeplasmataceae bacterium
AAAGATTGCAAGTAATAAGATAAATGATCGCAACAATACTCTAATTCTAATCTTTCTCATAATTTCACCTTATATATATTATAAGGTATAATGCCGATATTTGCAAAGGTTTTTATTTTTTTGTAACGATAAGATAATAATTAAAACGTTTTTATTTTTGATTGTCTATTACTTTTGATTATGGTATAATTATTGAAAAGGAGTGAAGCCAATGAAAATGAAAAAGTTTTTAAGTTTGTTAATGTTAATAGGTATTATTTGCTTCTCAACCACTACTATTGTTTTTGGAGAAGAAATAGTATATGATGCTTATTATATAGTAACGACCCCTGGTGAAGATGCTAGCACCCAAATGAATATCAATTATCATACTCACAATAAGTTAACTAGTCTTGAGTATACTGTTGCTAGCGATATCAATTACGAAAATAAGACAGTTGTTACTGGTGATTTAGTAGAATTTGAAGCTAAAGATGATCCTACCGATGTTGGAAAACGAGTTGAAGAAGACTTTGAACTTCGCAATATCGTTAGTGTATATCTTACTGGACTTGAACCAGGCACTGAATATCGTTATCGTATTAATAAGGGTGATGGTACTTACACTGAAGACTATACCTTCCGTACCGCTGATGGTGGCAAGGAAACTACCTTCTTATTCTTAACTGATGCTCACGTTCATAAATACAGCACTCAAGAAGCTACTGAAAATACTTATCACTATGATCGTGTTGTCGTTAATCGTGCCCTTGAAATGGCTCCAAATCTAGCCTTTGTACTTCACACTGGTGATATGGTTGACCGCGGTGGAAAGCAAAGTGAGTGGGATACTTTCTTCCAAGCCAGTACTAACCTAAGAAGAATTCCTATGGTTGGTTCTCCAGGAAACCATGAATACTATCACTATAGTACCGGTGAATATAGTGCCAAATTCTATAATGCACATTTCAATAGTCCAAAAAATGGACCTGCTGAACTATTAGGCTCAACCTCATATTTCATTTATAACAATATCCTATTTGTTCAACTTGATACAGTTAAACGACTCAACATGCAAAAACAAATGGATTGGTTCGAAGAAATTGTTTACAATAACCCAACCAAATACATCGTAGTATCAGCTCACAAACCATTCCAAGGTTATGCGGAAGAATGGTTTAAACTATTCGAACAATTCTCAGTTGACCTTGTATTAACTGGCCACACTCATAGTCAAAACTATCGACCTAACCACTTGTTCACCCAAAACAAAAAAGCCGATGATCCAAATCTCGGTGTTACTTATCTTACTGGTTATGGTTCCGGGGAAAAAGGAGCTAATGACGGTTTCGGATACCTAATTACAATCAAAGATGATAAAATTGATATCCAAAGTTATAAGGGAGAACAAAATCTAGCTCGTTTTGAACATGAAGCCAAACGTCCAGACACCCATGAACCTATTACAAAACAAGAATTCATTGATTCATTAACATTTACTGTTGATAAAGAAAATGAAAGAGCTGGTTTAACCTGGACTGAGAAAGCTTATGGAAACGTCTTAAAAGTTGAAGTTAAAGATAATATCAGAAACTATGATAATAAACAATATATCTGGACACCATCAAAAACATTCATCTACTTTGAAAACATTCATGATGGTTACGTATATGACTACACAGCGACCGTAACGTTTGCTGATGGAACAACGGAATCTTTCAATTATGTATTTGATCTTGACCCTAATTCCAATATCAGACTTACATATGAAGAAGAAACTCCATCAAAAGCAATCGTTGATGTCGACCTCAAAGATAACCTATATCACTTTACATACTTCAGTGTTTTCCTAAATGATGAATTATTTGATGAATATAACATCTTCTTCGATGGTTTCACTAAAAAGTTTACTTTCGAAGACCTCGATCCTAACACTGAATACACTGTCCGCGTTGAGGCTCGCACTCACCGAAATGAAGTAATTTGGACCGATGAATTAACCTTTACTACAGTTGATTTTAAAACCACAACTGATGAAGGCGGCTGTAAGAGCGGAACTAGCCTTCCATATGCTATCCTAATGGGACTATCAGCCGTTGCATCAACAATCTTTGTTGTCCGAAGAAAAAAATACTAAAATAAAAAACAAAACTAGATATTGACTCAATATCTAGTTTTTATTTTGCGCTTTGATATGTTTTTACAATTTCACTTAGGTTAATCTCTTCACCAAAGAAAGATATAATATCAAAAATGATTTTTTCATAAAAGATAATTTTATTATAATCCCTTAAGTCTAACCACGGACTTTCTAATAAATAGTGGGTATTAACTTGATCCTTTTGCTTAAAAGTATAATAACTAACATCATTACTTAAACTACCACTTTGAAGGTAACTATTAGATCCTTCTAACGGTCCAATAATAACCGTATCACCATTTGGCGGAGTCATAATCCGATTATTTAAAAATGGATACTTTAGATTGTCAAGACCAAGTTTTAAATCTTGACCAAATAGTACTTTTATTATTTTCTTTGAATCACTTATTAATTGAAGATCATAAAAGAGGACAAAATTGTGGAAAGTAATTTTTATTTTATATTTTACCTCTTTGAAACTATCTTCAACTTCAAAAGCTTTTTGAAAAGGATTTAAGATATTATCAGGAATAATGTTAGAGTAGTGAAGTTTATTATCTTCATATACAATCAAATAGATATTAGCAAGTCCAAGATCTATTCGCACTTCCTCTTCGCTGGGATAATCAAAAGTACTTGAAAAATCTTTTTCTATTATGACTTCATTTGGACTTTCATTTACCAATTTCACTTTGTTCACTTTTTTCACCCTCACTAATATTCTTTACAATATTCGACCTTTATAATACATTTTTTTAAATGTTTTTGGTAAATATAAAGTGAGGAGGTAATATTATGGCCTATAGTTATAAAGGTGCAATTAGTTTTGGATTGGTGTATATCCCAATCACTCTACACGCTGCTACTAAAGAAAACACCATTAATTTTAATCTGCTTGATAAAAACACGATGAGTCGCATCCAATATACCAAGTCTTGTGTTAATTGTGGTGGTGCAGAAGTCACCAATGATAATATTGTCAAAGGGTATCGCTATGATGATGATAAATACATAATTTTTGAAGAGGAAGACTTTGAAAAGTTAAAATCAAAGAAAGATAAGAATATTACCATAGAACAATTTGTTGAGTTACAAGAAATTGATCCTGTTTATTTTAAAAAGAGTTATTATGTCGTTCCAACTGGCGGCGAAAGAGCCTTTGCCTTATTAAGAGAAGCCCTGGAAAGTGAAAATAAAGTAGGTATAGCAAAAACAGTCCTCGGCACCAAAGAGACCTTAATTGCCTTAAGAGTCTTAGGGGGCGATTTAGTCTTGAGTACGATGTATTTTTATGATGAGATTCAACCAAATCCAATCAAACAAACTACTGATTTGGTCATTGATCCAGAAGAATTAAAGCTGGCAAAAATGTTGATCAATAACTTAAGTGGTCCTTTTGAACCGGAAAAATATCATAATGAGTACAATCAAAAAATCCAAGCAGCGATTGAAGCTAAGATTGCTGGAAAAGAATTTAGTGCCCCAAAAGATGATGCTTCAAGGAGCATCGCTAATTTAATGGATGCTCTAACTGAAAGCCTAAAAGCAACCACTAAAAAGACAACCCCAAAGAAAAGAACGAGAAAACCCAAAACTGAAAGGCCCCAACCTTCTGCATGAAACTAGATCTTTTTGACCAAAAAGATATTTCACCGATGCTATTATCAGAAAGTGAACCTTTTGATCACAAAGACTATATCTTTGAATTAAAACTTGATGGGATTCGTGCCCTCGCCTATTTAGACAAAAAAGAAACTATCATCAAGAATAAACGCAATAAAGATATTACTAATATTTATCCCGAACTAAAGAGTATTCATAAACAAGTAAATAAAAGATGTATTCTTGATGGAGAAATCATTGTAATGAAAAATGGGCGTCCTGACTTTTTCGCCTTGCAATCACGTTCCATATTAAGTGATAGCTTAAAAATTAGTCTTGCCTCCAAACTTAATACTGCTTCTTTTGTCGCTTATGATATTCTGTATTATGACAAAGAAGACATTACCGATTGGCCCTTACTTAAACGAAAAGAAGTATTAAAAGAGATAATAACAGAAAATGAATTTTTAAGCTATTCCCGGTTTATTGAAGAAAAGGGGAGAGAGTTTTACGAGCTTGCTAGGGATAATCACTTAGAAGGTATTGTAGCAAAAGAAAAGAATAGTAAATATTATATCGGTAAAAGAGCAAAAGTATGGATTAAAATGAAAGTGATGCAAGAAGAGGACTTAATCATTTGTGGTTATATTAAAAAAGATGGAACAATCAAAGACTTAATCCTTGGGATCTATGATAAAGACTATAATCTACACTTTAGAGGAACCATTTATTTAGGTGTATCAACAATTGATAAAAATAAAATAATCGATACTGCTATTAAACATCCCTCTCCACCTTTGTTTGCTCTAAATAATAAGGAGGGAGAGATCATTTGGATGAAACCACTTCTAGTGGGAGTAGTGAAGTATATGATGAAAACAAAAAGTGGCGGAATGCGTCAACCGATATTTAAAGGACTTCGTGATGATAAAATAGCAACTGACTGTATTGACCCCAAAATATAAGGCTAGAAAAAACTGATACTATAAAAGTATCAGTTTATCTAGCCTTATCTATCTTTAAATCTTAATAGTTTTCTGCGTGGATTTCAAAGAAGCTTTGTTGATGTTCACAAACTGGGCAAACACCTGGAGCTTTGGCACCTAAATGTAAGTGACCACAGTTGCGGCAAATCCATACTTCTTTTCCTTCTCTTGCGAAAACACGTCCAGTTTGAATGTTTTCAACTAAACGACGATAACGCTCTTCATGAGCTTTTTCAATTTTCGCAACACCTTCAAATAAGATTGCTAATTTCTTGAAACCTTCTTCGCGAGCTGTTTTGGCGAATTCTGCATACATTTCAGTCCACTCATAGTTTTCACCAGCTGCAGCGTCTAATAGGTTTTGTTCAGTAGAACCAATTCCATTTAACGCTTTGAACCATAGCTTAGCATGTTCTTTTTCGTTTCTTGCAGTTTCTTCAAAGATTGCGGCTATTTGTTCATAACCATCTTTTTTAGCTTTGCTAGCATAATACTGATACTTAGTATGTGCTTGAGCTTCACCCGCAAAAGCTATCCATAAGTTCTTTTCTGTTTGAGTACCTTTTAAATCCATTCTTCATTCCTCCATTTTTGTATTTTTTTCTTGGCATTTTGGACAAACGCCAGTGAAGACTAGTTCGTGATGCGAAACCATAAATCCTAAACTTTCAATCTTTTCATCAAGTTCTTTGGAATAATCTAAATCAATATCATAAATGTTCTTACATTCTGAACATCTCAAATGATAGTGACTATCTAAATCCCAATCATAGACTGCTTCTTTTTCTCCAATACAAATCTTTCTTAATAGTCCATCCTCAACCAATAGGTTAACGTTCCGATAAACGGTGGCCTTCCCTATCTGGGGATAGTTTTTCTTGACTTGTTCGTAGATATCGTTAACAGTTGGGTGATAAATTGATTTAATTGTATCTAGAATAATGGTTCGTTGAACTGTTTCCCGTCGGTCCATAATAATCACACCTTTAATAATCAATTACTATTGAGATTGATTATCATTTAGATTATATCACTTATTCCAAACCTATGCAACCAATATTAGAATTTATTTTTAAATTTTAAAATCATTTTCTTGGAGAAACTTCATGGCGCTGGCATATCCGGAAATATATAAGCGATGTTTATCTTTAGCACTAATTTTAAAGTCCATTGTCTTAATATTAAAGGTATTGATATTGATTATTTTTATTTGGTCACTCACAGTACGATACTTGTTAATTTGCCCACTGGAGATGACACTCGCAATATAATCTAAAAATGGACTGCGGTGATTTATTTTATCTTTTTTAGAATATAAGTTAAAACCAATGGTTGGGAGTTTTTCACTCTTGTTAAAGATCCATAAGGGAAAGTTACTAACAACCCCACCATCAATCACCAAGTTTTTCAATAGTTTCATTGGCTGATAAAAGAACGGCATACATGAACTCATCGCCACCCCCTTCGCAATCGGAAAAGCATCAGGGTCAATACTGTAGCGCTTCAAATCATTAGGAATCACTACAATTTTACGGCTGGTGAGATCAGTAACCACTACTTTAAGTATGTAATCATCGCCTCTTTTCAAGTCAATGAACTTACTTTTTCCCTTGGCTAGATAGAGCTCTTCCAATTCTTTTTCAAGGGGTGTGATGCTATACATCCCTTTACTCACTAACATATTTATCAAAGGTCCAATACCTTTAATCCGACTGTAGTTATTCTTCCCTTTTAGTTTTTCCAAATCTAGTTCAAACATAATTTTTTTTAACTCTTCAGGACTATAACCACAGGCTATTAGCGAAGAGATGATTGCTCCAACACTTGTACCTGCCACCCTAAATGGGTGAAATCCTCGATCAGCCAAAGCTTTTAAGGCACCAATGTAAGCAATGCCCTTGACGCCTCCGCCTTCAAAAACACCATTGAAATACATAAAATCACCTGCTAAATTATATGTCAAAATATAATGAAACTTGACCAATTCAACAGGTGAATTTACATTAACGTTCGTAATATACTGATTTTAATAAATCTTTTGCTTGTTCTTCGCCTTTTAGGTATTTTACAATCTCATATGCAAATTCAAAGGTTGTCCCACATGCTTTACTAGTAATTAGATTATCTCTAACAACCACTTTTTCATTTGGCAAGTAGTTTCCTTTAGGAACCATTGTTTCACAACTTGGGAAACAAGTAAAGTCCACTCCCTCCAAATAATCACTTAAAAGTCCAGGGGCTGCACAGATGGCAGCGACAAGGGCTTGTTTTTGATAGAAGTGTTTGATAACTTTTTTTGTTTTTTCACTTTTGATATGTGTAAAGCTTACTGCTCTTCCCCCAGGAACTATCAAAAATGAATATTCATTTAAGTCAATATCTTTTAAATAACGGTCTGGTACAATCTTAACATTGTATTGAGTCGTAACATAAGGTTCATCATCAATACTGACGGTATCGACATTTAGTTTAGCTCTACGAAGTAGATCCAAAGTTCCTAAACCTTCGATATCTTCAAAATAATTACTTAACAATAAGATTCCTTTCATTCTTTACCTCCCATCAAATATTGACCATATAGTAGTTTTACAATATGGACAAATAGATCCACTCTTTTCACAACATTATTGGTAAAATAACCAACTGCTCCTTCATTGTGTTTGATGTCTTCGGTCTTAAAATAATAATCCATTGCCTCAGCTAGTTCCATTCTTTTATTTAAGATCAAGTCCTTAATTACATCAGGTAAGGGGATACGTGCCCCACCCGCAAAATACTCTTTACCATTACCACTAATAAGAGCACCATAGTTAGTAAGAAACAAAGTATCGCCGATAAGCATGACACCTGCTTCTAAGCCGATCTTTAGATCGGCCTCACTACAGTTTTGAGCGCGGTTTAGGGCTCCCTTAATCGTTTCTTCATCAGTAAGGGGTTGATCACTCACCAAACTATCAACAGCCTCCCCAACAACTTCATATCCAAAAGGCTCTAAGACTTGGCGAACCGCTTCGATTTTGACAATGTTGCCAGAGCCAACGACCGCTCGCTTAGACATTGCTTTTGATTTCCTCCAAGACTTTTTCATCTACTATATCAATGATTTTTTTAACCATCTCTAAAACTGCATCATAATCATCGACATGAATCATGCCAGCAGTTGAATGGATGTAGCGAGCCGGCATTCCAATGGTAGCACTTAAGATACCTTCATTTGATAGTTGAGCTGCGGCAGCATCAGTTCCTCCCATTGATAAAAATGGTTGGTATGGAATATTATATTTTTCAGCTGTTTCGATAAAGAATTCCTTCATACCTTGATGCATGATGCAACGAGGATCATAAAAACGTAATAAGAAACCTTTACCTAAGGCACCAAAACTACGTGGATGATTTTTATCAAGGAAATCACCTACCGGTGAACAGTCAATCGCAATAAACAAATCCGGATTAATCATTTGAGAAATGGTGATCGCACCTCTTAATCCAACCTCTTCTTGAACGGTTGCTCCAGCATATACCGTATTAGGATGCTCTTTGCTCATTGCATATTTCAATGCTTCTAATGCAACACCACAGCCAAGACGGTTATCCCAAGCTTTTGAAACAACCTTTTTACCATCGGCAGTCACATAAAAATCATTTACTGGTACTACTTGTTGACCAATTTTAACTCCTAATTCTTTAGCATGGTCTGCAGAATCTGCCCCAATATCAAGGAGCATATCATCAACTTCAAGTTTTTGGGAGCCTTGATCTAAGCCCCGACCAATGTGTGGAGGAGTACTACCAAAGACACCTCTTATTTCTTTACCTTCATCGGTAATGATTCTCATATTTTGTGATAAGAAGACATTCCCATCAATTCCACCAATTGATTTTACTTGAATAAAACCATTGTCTTTAATACCGGTGACGATAGCACCAACTTCATCCATGTGTCCAGCAATCATAATCACTGGCCCTTTTCCTTTAGAAACACCCATAATACTTCCCAAATTGTCTTGAACAATTTCATCAGTTAGTTTGGAGATTTCTTCTCTCATAAATTCTCGGACATACTTTTCTCGGCCCGAAACACCTGGTAAATTTGTTAATTTTTCAAAAAATTTTAAATCCATTATTTCACTCCCTTGAGTTTAACTTTTACAAAATAGATTGGTTGATTACGTGCTAAGAATCGATCTTCATATTCAGTAGTTACAATTTCTTCGTCTCGGGCATGTAAGTCAACACTAAAGTCTTCAAAGATAAAATCATTATTATTAAAACTAATTATTGAGTATTCAAATAAATGTACATTGTCAGTTTTAAATTCAATCTCTCCACCTTCTACTAATACCTTACGATATATTTCTAAAAAGGCTGGATAAGTTAGTCTTCTTTTAGCATGACGCGATTTAGGCCACGGGTCGCTAAAGTTAAGATATATTTTTTCTATTTCGTGTTCTTCAAAGATGTCTAATAAACGAGCACCATCGAAGTGAATCAATCTTAAATTAGGAAGTTTTACTTCCAAGGCCTTTTTCATCGCTTGTAAGATGACACTATCAAAACGTTCAATCCCAATGAAGTTGATATCAGGATTAAGGGTAGCCATCTTGATGATAAATTGCCCTTTCCCCATTCCTAGTTCTAAATGAATTGGATTGTTATTATTAAATAGTTTTTTCCACTTGCCACGATGAATTTCTGGATTAGGTATGACTAGTTCTGGATGTTTAGCAAGTTGTAATCCAGCATTTTTAATTTTTCTAAGTCTCATACTATCTCCCTAATACCATCATTGCTTCAGCATAGATTGCGGTGGCGAGTATCAAGTCTTCAATAAAGACATGTTCGTCAGCTTGATGTACGACATCAGGTCGACCTGGCATTAACATACCAAAAGCAACACCTTTCTTTAAAGCACGTGCATAAGTCCCCCCACCAATGGTCATTGGTTTATTCTTTTCATCGCCAGTATATTTTACATAAATATCGTATAAACTTGTAACTAGCGGATCACTTGGATCAACAAAATGTGGTTTGCTGTCACTCACAACTTCGTATGATAAATTGTATGGAGCTAGTGCATTCGCTAATTTTTGATAAAATTCATCCTTGTTAAAGTTGATTGGACAGCGTAAATTTAAGCCTGTGAGCCCTTGAGAATTAAAATATTTAATAATTCCTACGTTACACGTTAAATCGCCCATTTGATCATCGGTAAAGTTTGCTCCTATTTTGTTTAATCTTGTATCATCATGTAAAACCTTATCGATAAAATTAATTAAAGGATTAGTAATATACTTACTAGCAAAGTTTGCAAGGTAGGTTCCAGCGTTAATTCCTTTCTCTGGTTCCATAGCATGAGCGCCTTTTCCTTTTAAGTAATACTGATAGCGACCATTCTCATTAAATGTATGGCCTTCCATTTTGTTTTCTTTTAAGTATGCTTCAAACTGCGGTCTAAAGTCACTGATTGTTTCCATCATAGCACTACTTGGAACCACATTATAACGTTCTCCGGCTTGAAAGTTAACTATTTCATTACAAGTAAAATCTCCGGTTACATTAATAGTTAAGATTCCCTTTTCACCATAGATTAGTGGAAAGTTAGCGTCAGGAGCAAATCCCACTACTGGCATCGGTTGATGCTTAAAGTAGTATTCTATGCCACCCCAACCACTTTCTTCATCAGTTCCGAGGATTATTCTAATTCTTTTATTTAATTTAATATTTAAATCCTTTAATAGTTTCAATCCATAATAGGCGGCCATAGTTGGTCCCTTATCATCAAGGGCACCTCTAGCATATATCTTACCATCTTTTATTTCAGCTCCATATGGTGGGAAAGTCCAGTTGTCTCCCTCTGGAACTACGTCCAAGTGACATAAGACACCAACAATTTCTTCACCTTCACCATATTCAATATGACCAGCGTAACCGTCGATGTTTTCTGTCTTAAAACCATCTCGTTTAGCTATATCTAACATTTTTTCTAGGGCATCATTTATTCCTTTTCCAAAAGGCATATTATTAGAAGAAGTTGTTTCATCTTTAACACTTTTTATTTTTAGTATCTCTTGTGTATCTTGCACAAGTTCTGCTTCATGTGCTTTTACCCATTTTAAAAAGTCCATTATATTCCTCCATTTTAAATCCTTATATGCATATTATAACACCTTTTGGTGCAAAATAACATCGAAAAGTTAATTAAAGGAGGAAAATATGGATATTAATATTCGTAAAGCAGTAATGGCCAATCTTAACGGCGCAACCAATGATGATGTACGCAAAACCATTGTTGATGCCATCAATATGGGAGAAGAAAAAGTGCTTCCTGGCTTAGGCGTTTTGTTTGAAGTCTTCTGGCAAAAATGCAACGAAGATGAAAGAGCCGTTGTTCTTCAAAAGATAGCTGAAGCAATTAAATAGCCCATAGAAAAAATGACCGTAATTTTACGGTCATTTTTAACTACTACTTTTCATAATTTTCAAATGCTTTAGCAATTGCTTCTGATGAACACTTGATGGTATTGCCGACAATTAAAGTGCCAACATTTAAGCCCTTTAACTTATCCATATCAACAGCCTCTAGTGATTTAACTTCAATACTAACCCGAGTTAACTCTTTACTGACATTGACAATATTATCATTGCCACCAAAAATATCAATAAGTTCATTAGCTTCAGATCCTTTTCTCGGCTGCGCTTTGGCACGTTTTAGTATAATCTTTATTAACACAATCATCGATAATACTAAAATCGGAACAATTGAAAATAACAAAATTACATAAACAACTATATCCGAAGAGTTAGTTAAAAACAACATAAATTTCACCTCATTCTCTTAACATTATAAACAATTTATCTAATTTATTCAAGTATTGTTTACTATAATATTCACATATATTGTAATGGTGATAAGATGACTCCCTTACAAAAGTTTGTGAAATACTTACTCCTTGGATTAATCCAAGGAATTACTGAACCTTTACCGATATCTTCAAGTGGTCATGTTCTAATCTTTGATCTCCTTTTAGGTATTAATATCATTGACATTAATTTTGAGATTATTATTAATTTTGCTTCCTTCTTGGCCATTCTTTTTTTCTTTAGAAAAGACATCTTTGAACTAATATCCAATATCTTTAAGGGGAAAAAAGACACAGAGTTAAATATCAATTATGTGATAAAGCTAATCATTGCCTCGCTACCTGCCATCATAGTTGGTTTCTTCCTTAAAGATACTATTGATAGATATCTCATGAATATCCTAACTCTTGGTATTAGTTTTATTATTACTGGTATCTTGTTGCTCTTTGCAAGTAAAGTGAAAAGCAAATATCATGATTCAACCATCACCAATAAAGACTCCTTATTTATTGGAATTATGCAAAGCATCGCTTTAATTCCTGGAATTAGCCGTTCTGGTGCTACCTTATCAGGGGGACTCTTCTTGAAAAAAGATATAAAATCGGTTTTGAGATTTTCTTTTTTCATGTATATGATTGTAAGCCTTGGTTCAATGGTCTTAATGATCAAAGATATTGATGCAAGTACCATTTTTATTAGTGGCTATCTTGGAGCCTTTATCGTTTCTTTAGTTTCCACTTTTATTTCAATTAAGTGGTTTTACAATTTAATTTTAACCAAAAGCCTTAAAGGTTTTTCCTACTATTGCTTTATTCTTGGAATTGTCATCTTTATATTTAAATTATTTTGATAAATTCTAGATAGGTTAACAACCACACCATAACTACTTATATAACATAACTTATACTGAAAGTGTGGTGAATTTTATGGGATGCGATACTCGAAATAATGATCAAGTAAGCAACCGTAACCTTCGGAATAATAACATATGTGAAACCTTGAGACGTATTGAACAAGTTCAAAAAGAAGCACTTTTAGCATCGGCATGCGGAAGGGATTTAACATCATGTGACTCCAGTCTAATAGCTGCCGTCTTTAACACGAAACCAATATCAATATATACAAGTGAAGGTATCTTTGAGGCAACGGTCGGACCAAATGGACCTTTTACTAGACTCTTCCGCGTCGAAGACGTTAAAGGCTGTGATGTCGTTGTCTTAAGACTTTTGACTTTAGAAAATGGCGTCTATACTTGCACCCCATATACTTGTATATTTAAAATAGATTGTATTTGTTGTTTACAATGTTTTGACCCAACCAATTGTCCAATATGCTAAAAATAAAGGGATGATCGATAAAAATCATCCTCTTTATTTTTTTATTAAGCTTTCTTAAATTGGGCACTAATGGAGTCAATCGCAATAAACAATAAGTTTAAAAGAATACCAAACACTGCCGCTGTAGCAATAGCTGGAGCTTCAAAACCAAAGAGGGGAATCAAACCATCTTCAAATTGGAATGAACCACCGAGGCCAACTATTAAAATTGTCGCTATAATTGCTAGTGACTTAGCACTAAAAAGGTCCACCTTTTTATCTATCATAATAGCAATACCTTGTGCCGCAATTACCCCAAATAGATAAATTGAAACACCACCGATAACCGCATTAGGAATTGAGTAAACGGCTGCTGATAGAGGTGTAAAGAGGGAAATTACCATTGTGATAATGGCTGCTGTGATTAGGACTTTAACTGAAAAGTTTTTAGTGATTGACATTGTACTAATGTTTTCCCCATAGTTGGTTCCAGCTGGTCCCCCAATCATCCCGCTAATGATATCACCCATACCATCACCAATTAAGTTGGCACCTAGTTTTTCCGCAATCGGATACTTCTTAGGGCTCTTTTTTAATTCCGCCAATTTATTAACATATATATCTAATTGAAAAATATGAGCGGTTGATTCTGGAATGGTCGCAATAGCGATTGGCATGATTGCTGCAAGAGCGGCCCATGAAGGTTTTGGAAGAGTAAAGTGTGGAAGTTCTACTATTTTTCTTCCTTCACCTAGTAGGGCAAAGTTGACAAACTTAATATCGGTAGCCAGACCAATAATAAGGGCTGTTACATATCCTAGTCCCAAACCAAGGAGTATTGGAATTTGTCCCCATGTTCCTTTTTTCAAATAGACTGAAAATAAGATTGTTGATATTAAAGTAACTAGCGCTATAATCCAATTGTAAGTACTAGCTGCATCAGCGTTGTCAAGAGTAACCCCAACAATACCTGTAACATCATGAACATTGTTTAAAGCTGTTCCTGCTAAAGATAAACCAATAACGATAGCGATAGAACCAGTAACTGCAGGAGGTAATACTTTTTCAACTGCATCCATACTGAATCGTTTCACTATTAACCCCGCAATAATTGAAACTAAACCACTCATAACGATACCAAATTGGGCTTCACTGATTAATGCATCCGGAGCAATCTGGCCATATTTAGCACCAGTGATTGATACGATTGCTGCGATATAAGAAAAACTACTTCCATAATATAAAGGTATTTCTCTTTTAGTAATAAAGATGAAACATAGGGTTGCAAGTCCACTAGCAAAGATTGTAGTAGAAACATGGAAACCGGTTAGTAAAGCAACTAGAACGGTTGCGGGGAACATTACAATAATTTGTTGAATCGCAAAAATAAATAATCTTCCGTAACTTGGGCTTTCATCAGGTAAATAGCCAATTGTTTTTTCTTCTAACATTTTATTTTCCTCCTTGTGTTTATTTAAATCCTAAAAAAATGGTGAATCATCGAAAATCGATTCACCATAAAAATATTAAATTATTCCTACTTCTTTAAAAGCCATTAGGACGAAATATAGTAGGAATAAAGAGGTAGATACCCATAAAATAGGGTGAACCTCTTTGGTCTTCTTTTGGCATACCTTAACAATAATGTAGAAGATAAAACCAAAAGCAATACCAATAGATATATTGTAAGCAAGTGTCATAATAATAGCACTAAAGAATGCTGGTAATGCTTCTGCAAAATCATTCCATTCAATTTCTTTGAAACTTCCTGCCATCATAACACCAACAATCATCAATGCTGGAGCTGTAGCGGCTCCAGGAACCACCGCTACGATTGGTGATAGTAAAATACATAATAGGAAGAAGATTGCGGTGAAGACACTAGTTAAACCCGTGCGGCCGCCAACTTCAATTCCGGCAGCACTTTCAACATATGTTGTGGTGTTACTTGTTCCAAGGAGGGCTCCCATAGAGGTAGCAATGGAATCAGCAAATAAGGCTTTTTCCATTTTAGTTTTAAAGCCCTTAGAGTGTTCGATAGCGTCAACGTCTTCATCAGTGAAAATACCACTTCTACGACCTGTACCAATGAATGTACCGATAGTATCAAAAGTATCTGATAAGCTAAATGCAAAGATAGCAAGCAATGCCATTGGTAAACGAGAAAGATCACTAAATAAACTACCCATTCCATCAAAGGCAGCAAAGAATGTTTCACCAATATCATTAAATGGAGCAACAAATGATTCCCAAGTAAAAGCAACATCTTTTACTGGGCTTACTCCCATTGGAATACCGATAATTGTAGCTGCAACAATACCAATTAAAATAGCACCTTTAACTTTAAATAGTAAGAGGACAATTGTAATAACTAAACCAATAAGTGCGACTAGTGGCACCGCAGAGGCAAATTTAGTTATCTCAGGAATAATTGAGGAATCAATGATAGCCCCACCGCCATCAATCGCAAACCAAGAACCTGGGTCGGCCACAAAGGTTAACATTCCGGCATTTTTAAGACCGATATAGAAAATAAAAATACCAATACCTCCGCCAATTGCATGTTGTAAACTCTTTGGAATAGACTTAATAATATGCTTTCTGACTTTGGTAACGGTAATTATAATGTTAATGATTCCGCAAATAAAAACGATGGCTAATGCTTCTTGCCAAGAAAACTTTAAAGCAAAACATACAGTGTATGTGAAAAAAGCATTGAGCCCCATCCCTGGCGCAACTGCATAAGGCACATTCGCAAACAAACCCATAAAAAGGGTACCAATGACTGTAGCGAGAATAGTCGCTAAAAAAACCGCATTAACAGGCATGCCGGTTAATCCTAAGATTTGAGGATTTACAAAGATGATGTAAACCATCGCAAAGAAAGTTGTTAGTCCAGCCACTAATTCACGAGTAACAGTCGTTTTGTGTTCTTCTAACTTGAAAAAGCTTTTGATTTTAGACATTTTCTCTTACCTTTCTAATTTGATTTTGAATATCGCAAGGTAAAAATAAAAAGCAAGCATAATTTATGCTCGCCAATATTATACCCTTTGGGATATCACATTTACCAATAGTCAAGCGATTACGGTCGCTTGGTAGAAACTCTGGAACCAATTATCCATATTATATTGGCGATGCTATTTAATTTTAACTTTGCAACACTCGACAGTATTTTACCATAGCATCAAATACTTGTCAACCTTAGGCAATCGCTTTCACAATAAAAAACACCGCTAACTGGTGCGGTGCTTCAAAATTTGATAATATAAATGTCTAATAAATCTTTAAGGTTTATTGTTAAATCCTCTTCATCATCCGTTTTAACAATTAAATGATCATCCTTAATTTCATATGGATAACAATTAATTTCCTCGGTTTCCGTAATCAAAGTGCATTCAACTGGTCGACCATTATGATACATCGTAATGATGTTTTCAAGTTTTACCCTCAACATATCTTCAAGAGGAAGATGTCTTTCAATTAGATCTGGATCAATCACATTTTCATTTGTAGGTTCTGTTTCCTCAAACTCTTCTTCTTCAAGGGTTTCTAAAAACTTATCTAATTCATCATGTTCTTTTTGGTACTTAGGTTCAATCTTTTTTTCTTGAGGGTGTTCAGAACTATCATAATAGTCTTGTGCTTTTGTTTCACTGATTTTCGTTGAAACCGTATGAATAAACATTAAAGGGTCAGGTATCTCCTTTGAAATGTTCTTTTTCATCTTATCACCTAGTTAAGTATATGATGAGACATATAAAAACTTGCTTATTTATTTTTATTATATAAGATGATAAGACCTCTTAAAAGCAAATCTTTATCATAGATATATGGAATGGTCAATGAATCCTTAATGAGTTCGGAAAGTCCTCCGGTTAAGATAACCGTAGCTTCGCCAATTTCATCTTTGATTCTTTTTACCAATCCATCAATCATTGCTGCTGTACCAAAGACAGAGCCGCTTTGAATACAGCTGGCGGTGTCACGACCAATGACATTTTTAGGGGCTGCTAGTTTCGGCAAGTTTAGTTTTGCGGTTGAGGACACTAGACTGTTTAGTGAACTAATAATCCCCGGCGCAATAATCCCCCCTAAAAACTCACTTTTTGCGTTAACCACAATTAACTTAGTAGCTGTTCCTAAATCCACAATAATGACATTACCGGAATAACTATCCCGAGCTGCTACTGCTGCTAATAATAAATCTGCTCCTAATTGTTTTGGATTTTCTAGTTTAATTTTAATTCCGCTTTTTAAACCTGGTCCAACAAAGATTGGCTTTTTATTAAAGTATTTATCAGCCATTATTTCAATGGTATGATCAAGCGGAGGAACAACACTAGAGACTATCAACCCTTGAACATCTTCTATTTTATAACCACTACTAAGTAGCATTTCGGTAATTGTTACTCCATATTCATCTTCTGTCAGTTTTACATTTGTTGAAAGACGGAAAGTTTTCACGATTTTATCATCAATACAAACTCCAATAACTATATGAGTATTTCCTATATCAAAACATAAAACGATTTTTTTATTCATTTTTATCACTCACTTTTTTACTTATTTCTCTATCTATTTTACCACATATTTGCATAAAAGAAAAATAAAAAACTGTAGACATTTACCTACAGTTTATCATAAATCATAATGTTTATGCTCTTGATGAATATTTACCATCAATTGTTGATACGATAATTTTATCTCCTTGATTGATAAACATTGGAACCTTAACAACAAATCCAGTTTCTAAAGTAACTTCTTTTTGAGCGTTAGTTGCAGTGTTTCCAGCAACCGCAGGAGCACTTTCAGTAACTTCTAAAGCTACTTTTTCTGGAAGATTGATTCCTAAAATCTCACCACTATAATCAACAACCTCTACTTCCATACCTTCAAGTAAGAAGTTAGATTCCCAAGCCATTTTTTCTTTTGCCATTTCAATTTGTTCAAAAGTCTCATTGTCCATGAAAACATATGCATCATTTGTTGAATAAACAAATTGCATCTTTTTCTTTTCAATGTGTGCTTGTTCAACCTTTTCACCGGCATTAAAAGAATAATCAATTATAGCTCCAGTTCGCAAGTTGCGTAGTTTGGTGCGCACAAATGCTTGACCTTTCCCTGGTTTGACGTGTAGGAATTCGATAATTTGATAAATATTACCTTCATATAAAATTGTCATCCCGGTTTTAAAATCACTGGTTAAAATCATGTAAATACCTCCATTACTATTACTTATTTATTATACTATTATCTTGTCATTTTTTCAATTGATTTATTATGATAAATTTCCTAGTCTACTAATAATGATTCTATATTAAAGACTTTATTAGTAATTTCCCCAGCAAATTCATTTTCGTGAGTAACAAAAATTACACTACCGGGAAACTCTTTAATTGCTTTAACTAAAGCAACTTTGGCGTTGTGGTCGAGGTGATTCGTTGGTTCATCCAGTAACAATACATTACAAGGCTTAAAGAGAATTCGACATAGTTTCACTTTGGCTTGTTCGCCCCCACTAAGGCTTTTAATTGGCTGAACAGCAACTTCATCAACAATCCCACAACTGGCAAGACGCGATCTAATTTCATTATGGGTCAGAGTTGGATATTCGTTTTGAATTACTTGAAGGGCTGATAATTCATCATTTTCCCAAATGTGATCTTGTGCGTAATAACCAATGACAACATCAGAGAAGAACTCAAAATGACCTTTGATTGGCTTTAATTCCCCAATCAGGGTCTTTAATAGGGTACTCTTACCGATACCATTAAATCCTTGAAGTGATAATTTTTCCCGATTGGCTAGTTTAAAACTCATAGCCGGTAGAAGAGAATAATAATATCCAATTTCTAAATTATTTACTTTCAAAAGAGTTTCAGCTGAAACAGGTTTATAGGTAAACTTAAAGTGCGGTTCCGGCAATTTCTTTAGTTTAGCCATTGGCTTCATCTTGGCTAATTGTTTTTCTCTACTTTTGGCTAGTTTACTAGTAGAAGCCCTTGCTTTATTCTTATTAATGTATTCAGTAAGTCTCGCTCTTTCTTTTTGATCCTTAATATATTCTTTCTCATAACTATCGATTCTCATCTGTTTCTTAATTAGGTAATCTTGGTAATTGCCCTTATATTTAGTTAGACTAGTAAACTCTACTTCAATAATACGATTACAAACATTATTCAAAAACTCTTCATTATGTGAAACAATTAAAAAGGCACCTTTAAATTCTTTTAAGAATTTAATCAACCATTCAACATGTTCTGCATCCAGAAAGTTTGTTGGCTCATCAAGAATTAATAGTTCTGGAACCTCTAGTAAGACTTTAGCCAACATCAATTTAACTTTTTGACCACCACTGAGTTTAGCAATTGGTCGGTCCATTCCAATAGCTGTAAGTCCGAGTCCACTAGCAATCTTCGCAACTTCGGAGTCAATTTGAAAAAAGTTATGACTTTCTAGTTTCTCTCTGATTCTAGTTGCTTGGCGGATTAGCCGATGCATCGTTTCTTCATCACTAGTCTTTCTTAATTCACTATTAATACTATCTAGTTCATCACTTAAAACTAGGAGATCACTAAAAGCACTTTTTAAATATTCTTGAATGGTAAGTTTTCCATTGAGCTTAGCATATTGATCTAAGTAACCAATCTTGATATTAGGATTAATGGTAATTGATCCTTCATCAGGACTAACATCTCCGCCTAATATTTTTATGAGAGTGGTTTTTCCGGTTCCATTTGCTCCTATCAAACCAATTTTTTCTCCACGTAAAACTCTAAAACTAACCTTCTCATATAGTTTTTTATCACCAAATGTATGACTTAAATTTTCTACCGTTATTAACATATTCATTCTTCCTTTTTATATTAATTTAATTTTACTGAAAGTTTGCAAAATATGCAAGATTTATTGTAAAAGTCTTTAATAATATCCCTCTTTCAGTTATAATAAGATTAGGTGATTATATGAAAATTACAGAATTAAGACCCAATGGGTTTTGTGGAGGAGTTAAACGCTCCCTACAAATGGTCCAAGAGGTTATCAATGATCCAAAGTATCCTAGACCCCTTTATCTTCTTGGTCAAATTGTTCATAATAAATTTATCAATAATGCCTTGCACGAACAAGGAGTAATTATCTTAGAGGGAAATTCGCGCCTTGAAATGCTTGATCAAATAGACCATGGAACGGTAATCTTTACAGCTCATGGAATAAGTGAACAAGTTATTCAAAAAGCCAAAGATAAAAACTTACACATTGTGAATGCTACTTGCCCTCATGTCAATAAATCCTTTGAACTAATTAAAGAAAAATTGGCGGAAGGCTATACGGTTATATATATAGGTAAAAACCATCATCCGGAAACCGAAGCAGCCCTAGCCATTGACAATTCCATTATTCTAATTGAAAAGGCAAATGAAGTAGCATCACTAAATATTACTAATGATAAGATAGCACTTATCAATCAAACAACAATGTCTCCCTATGACATAAAGGAAATAACTGATGCGCTTAAAGATAATTATCCGCATCTTACCCCAATTGATAGTGTTTGTAATTCCACTAAGAAAAGACAGGATGCTTTACAACAAATCGATGAGAGCGTCGACTTAGTAATTGTTATTGGCGATCGCTCAAGTAACAATACTCAAAAATTAAGAGAAACTAGTGAGAAGGTCTTAAATAAAACGACAATTGCTGTTGAAAATGTCGAAGACCTAAATGGCCATGACCTATCAAAATATCAAAATATTGTGGTGACAGCAGGTACTTCTACGCCAAGAGCCATCATCAATGAAATAATTGAAACACTTAATACTAACACCAATGCAAAATTTGTTTCTCAACTTAAGGGAATGAATTATTTAAATAGTTAAAATGACAAAGCCATAATGGGATTCCATTATGGCTTTTATCCTTCTATCTTAAGGTTGCCTCAAATTGATATTTGAGTGATTTCACAATCTTATTGATCTTTTCATTGATAATTTCATCCGTTAAAGTCTCATCAGCTTCTAAGATAACCTTAAAGGCTAAGGAACGATAACCTGCTTCAACCTTGTCGCCTTGATAAAGGTCAAAAATATCAACTTTTTTGATTAACTTCTTATCTACACTATAAATTGCCTTTACTAAATCAATGGCTGGAATATCTTCTTTTACCACAAAGGCAAGGTCTCGTTCTACACTTGGAACTTTGGAAATTGGTTGATATTGAACAAGAGTTTTCTCTTTAGTGATAAGTTCAGTTAATAAGATCTCAAATACATATGTATCTTCTAAATCTCTTTCACTTGCCAGTTTTGGATGAACTGCACCTAAATAACCGATTACTTGATCGTTGAAGATAATCTCTGCACTTCTAAATGGATGCAGTTCTTCACATTCTTTAGTGATTCTTCTGATATCGACATCGGCTTTTAATTTACTGAAGAGGGTTTCAAGAATACCTTTCACTAAGAAGAAGTCAACCTCTTCAACCTTACCATCCCATTTAGTTCCTGCGAATTCTCCGGTCAATGCCCCAGCTAATACCCATTCTTCCACTGGTTGACCATCATGGAAGTAATAACGTTTAGCAACCTCATAGATTGCTACATCTTTAATCTTACGGGCATTATTATAACTAATGACGTTTAACAAACTATTCACTAGGCCTAATCTTAAAGTACTATGTTCTTCTGACATTGGATTCAGCAATTTAATGAAACTATGGTCGGCAGGGAAGAGATAGTTAAATAACTTGGCTTCTGCCTCACTAACAAGCGAGTAAGTAACTACTTCTCGAAGACCTGCTTCAGTTAAGAAGTTTTTAGTTTGAGAGCGCACACTTTCAAGTTTAGACACTTCAGCATTGACATTCATGAGTGGTAATGTTTCTTTTAAAGCATCATAACCCTTAATTCGAGCGATTTCTTCAACTAAGTCTTCTAGAATGGTGATATCAAGACGGCGGTTAGGCACTTTTACTAAAATACTATTGTGAGTATATTTAGTAGCAAAACCCAAACGATTAAAGATATTATTAATTTCTTCTTCTGGAAGATCAATTCCCAAATAACTATTAACATATTCTTTAGTAATGTTAAGTTCTTTATCTGGAGCATTTTTAATGCCTTGATGTACATGACCATCTAGTACTTCAGCATCAGCATATTTTTCTAGTAGGTAACATGCATACTCAAGGGCCTCTAAGGTTTGATTTAAATCAACACCTCGTTCAAAGCGAATACTTGATTCACTGCGAAGCCCTAGGCGACTTGAAGTCCTGCGAACACTAAGGGGTCTAAAGACGGCTGCTTCTAAAACAATGTTTTTCGTATCATCAGTAATTTCAGTATTGGCACATCCCATTACGCCCCCAAGAGCAACGACACGTTCACCATCAGTAATCACAATATCACTAGTATTTAAGATTCGTTCTTGGTCATCTAAAGTGACGGCTTTTTCCGCATCATGGGCTCTTCTGACAACTATTTCATTACCAAGTTTATCTTGGTCGAAAGCATGAAGTGGTTGACCAAATAACATTAAAATGTAGTTAGTAATATCAACAACATTATTGATTGGTCTAATGCCTGATGCAATCAATCTTGCCTTAATGAAAGCTGGAGAATCTTTTATCGTAACATTTTTCACGATTTTTGCATAATAGGAATAGCAATTTGATGTATCTAATCGTAGTTTTAATTCATCTTTTGCTTTTTTCTTATTCTTCTTTAGGTCATATTTTAAAGGATGTAATCCTTTATTATAAATGGCATTAACATCACGAGCAACCCCAAGGATTGATAATAAATCCATTCGATTAGGGGTAAGACCTAGTTCTAAGACATAGTCATCATATCCCAAATATTTAATGGCATCTTCACCTACTGGAGCCGCTTCATCAAGCACATAGATTCCATCTTGAAATTGTTCAGGAATATATTTTTTTTCAAGTCCAATTTCTTGAAGGGAACAAATCATACCATTTGATTCAACTCCACGGATTGAACTCTTTTTAATTTTAAAGCCACCAGCTAACTCTGCCCCTGGTAAAGCGACCATTACCTTTTGTCCTGCAGCAACATTTGGCGCCCCACAGACAATTTGAAGATCTTCATTTCCCACATCAACGATACATACTGATAACTTATCAGCATTTGGGTGTTTTTCTCTTTCTTTTACATAACCTATTACGACGCCAGTAGCCTCGGTTAATCTTTGAATTGTTTCTACTTCAATTGAATGAAGTGATAACTTCTCAGCCAATGCTTCTGGAGTAATGTTTTCTATATTTACTACTTCTTTTAACCAATTATATGAAACGCGCATTCTAATTCCTCCTATTCAAACTGTTGTAAGAAACGAATGTCATCAGTGTAGAAATGTCTAATGTCATCAATTCCGTGTCTTAACATGGCTACCCTTTCAATACCGATTCCAAAAGCAAACCCACGATATAATTTTGGATCATAACCAGAAGCTTTTAAAACATTAGGATGAACCATACCGGCTCCAAGGATTTCGATCCAACCGGTTTGTTTACACATCGGGCAGCCTTTACCTTCACATTTAAAGCAGCTTACATCAACTTCAACACTTGGTTCAGTGAATGGGAAGAATGATGGACGGAAACGAATTTGAAAGTCTTCTCCAAACATCTTGTTGACAAAGAGTTTTAAAGTTCCTTTTAAATCAGACATTGTGATATGTTTATCAACAACCAATCCCTCAAATTGCATGAATTGATGAGAGTGAGTGGCATCGTCATCATCGCGTCGATATACTTTCCCTGGACAAAGAATCTTCACTGGTGCTCCTTTTGATTCTAAAAGGGTGCGCACTTGAACTGGTGAAGTTTGGGTTCTAAGTAATATCGATTCATTGATATAGAAAGTATCTTGCATATCGCGGGCTGGATGTCCTTTTGGCACGTTCAACATTTCAAAGTTAAACACATCAAGTTCAACCTCAGGCCCCTCAGCAACCGTATAACCCATTCCCTTAAAGATGGATTCAACTTCCATAATAATTTGAGTAAGTGGGTGGTATGAACCACGAGCTACTTTCTTTCCTGGTAAAGTTACATCTATTTTCTCACTATTTAGTTTTTCTAAGATTTTTGCTTCTTCTAATGCAACCCGTTTATCATCAATTAATTTATTGATTTGATCGCGGCATTCATTTACCTTTTGACCTAATTCTTTTTTCTCTTCAATCGAAAGGTCTTTCATTGTTTTCATTATAGCTTGTAATGGACTTTTCTTTCCCAAATACCAAGCTTTTGTTTCATTGAGTTCATGAATACTCTTCACTTCATCAATGGCTTTTTTAGCATCTTCAATTAGTTGAGTTAATTGATCAATGTTACTCATTTCATTACCTCCCATATAAAATAAAAAACGTCCTTAATCTAAGGACGAAAATTTCGTGGTACCACCTTAGTTCAATATCATAAATCAAAAATGATATTGCACTCAAAAACTTTTAACGCAGTAACGCGGACGGGATTAGCGTCTCTCCGAGGGTGAACTTCACTAGCCTTTAAACTTAAGTTAGCTTTCAGCCACGACTAACTCTCTCTAAAAGTAAACAACTAGCTACTCTTCCTCATCAACAATTTTAATCTTTTTATTTTATTATTCTTATTATACTCTAAGTGCTAAATTTTATCAAATGAAATATTAAAATATCCAACTTATTCAAGAATCATAATTATCATCCATACCGCCCAAAGACCGATACCGATATAGCACATGGTTCGTTTGTTAGTATCTGTATAGTTCTTAAGTCCAATAATTCCAAAAAGTAAACCTAACCATCCCCCTAAAGCACCAAAGATTAATGCTAATATTGCATAAACCGATGATACATTGTCTTTGTTTTCTTGAACAGTGTTTTTTTGTAGTTCTGTATTAGTGATAACTTCTTCATTTTTATTTTCAACATAATGTTCATTTTCGGTTCCACAGTATACACAATGTTTTTGGTTTTCATTAACCTCCTTACCACAATAGCTACAATACATAAAAATAAACCTCCTAATTTTTTGCTGGCGCTGTCGCACTTAATCTATCTATATTGTATCACTAATGGCTTACCTTGTCCACATATTATCAAAAGAAATGTAAAACCTTCTACAATCGTAGAAGGCTAGCGCTTTACATTATTAGATTCTTGGACCACAGCCACAGCTATCGATGACATGTCGTTCACTACATGTATTTCTTGGGATGAATTCATCCTGTTTAATGTGGTGGTGAATTATTTCAGTGTGATGGTTATGAATATGAGGTTGTTTAACGATATGATAATCTTCAATTACTTGTTTGCTGCAGGTTATAATCGGTGGACACTCACTGACAATAACTCGACATCTTGGAACCGGACAACAACCGCCCATAAACGGCACGAATGGTAAAGTTGCTGGTTGGTCAAATTTTCCCTTTTCAAAAGTGCCCATCGGTGCTTGGGTATTTAATTGACTAAAATAGTTTGGATCTACATCAGGCATCAATTGTGGAAAAACGGGGTTAATTCGGCGCATTATTTCACCTCCCTTATCAATACTAATATATTGTCGATATGCAAAAGTGTATATGCGTTTGTCACTTTCAGCTTTTGACATTTATTTTAATAACATTCTTATATAATGTTTCAAAGGAGGTTTTTATTATGTACCTAACACCGATAGTAATTGAACAAACTGTTCGTGGTGAACGAAGTTTTGATATCTATTCAAGACTCCTTCAAGACCGAATCGTCTTAATCTTTGGCGAGATCAATGATGCGGTGGCAGCATCAGTCATCGCTCAGTTATTATTTTTGGATTCGGTTGATCCTAAAAAGGATATATCGCTATATATTAATTCCCCTGGTGGAGTTGTTTCATCAGGCCTGGCCATTTATGATACAATCAAATTTTTAAATTGTGAAGTAGCAACAATTGGAATGGGTCTTTGTGCAAGTATGGCGGCTTTGCTACTTTCAAGTGGAGCAAAAGGGAAACGCTATGCTTTAAGGAATACTAAAATTATGATTCACCAACCCTTGGGTGGTGCTCAAGGACAAGCCACTGAGATTAAGATTGTTGCTGAAGAAATAATCAAGACGAGACAACGAATCAATGAAATCTTAGCTGAAAATACTAACCAACCACTATCAAAGATTGAATTTGACACCGAACGGGACTTTTACCTATCAACCCAAGAAGCCATTGAATACGGACTTATCGATGAAGAGATTAAGAAACGGGAACCGTAGTTACGGTTCTTTTTTCTTTGGAAAAATAAATCGAATAATGTTATAATTATTAGTGGTTTTTAACCTACTTTAAAAAAGAAAGGTGATCATAAATGATCGATCGCTATCAAAGACCAGAAATGAAAGAACTCTGGAGTGAGCAACGAAGATTTGAAACTTTCCTAAAAGTTGAACTTCTCGCAACCGAAGCCCATTATCATTTAGGTATTGTCCCGAAAGTTGATTATGAGAAAATTAAAGAAAAGGCAACCTTCTCTCTAACTAAAGTAAAGGAACTAGAAGAACAAACAAAACATGATGTGATAGCCTTTACTAGAGCTGTCAGTGAATCCTTAGGACCAGAACGCAAATGGTTACACTATGGATTAACTAGCACTGATGTTGTCGATACTTCAATGGGATATCTAATCAAACAAGCAAATGATATTATAGAGGATGACTTGGTTCGCTTTATTGAAGTTATTAAAGAAAAGGCCTTACTTTACAAAGATACTCCGTGCATTGGTCGCACCCATGGTGTGCACGCTGAAATTATGAGTTTTGGATTAAAGTGGGCTCGTTGGTATGATGAATTGCAGCGTAACCTTAAACGATTTAAAGCAGTTAGAAAAGAAATAGAAGTTGGAAAAATAAGTGGAGCCGTCGGTAATTTCGCTAATACGGAACCTTTTGTGGAAGAGTATGTTTGTGAAAATTTAGGACTAAGCAATGCCTTAATATCCACCCAAGTAATATCTCGTGATGTTCATGCGCACTATATAATGGTTCTTTCCTTAATTGCTTCTACCATTGAAAAAATTGCAACTGAGATTCGCTTACTTTCTCAAACAGAGATTAGGGAGGTTGCGGAACCTTTTAGTAAAAATCAAAAAGGTTCTAGCGCAATGCCTCATAAAAGAAATCCAATTGCTAGTGAGAATATGTGTGGCTGTGCTCGCATCTTAAAATCCTATATCCTCCCAGCACTGGAAGACAATATCTTGTGGTATGAAAGAGATATTAGTCATTCATCGGCTGAACGAATTATGATTGCTGATGCTACCACTTTAATTGACTATATGTTAAATAGATATCTGAAAACATTAAAAGACTTAAATGTTTACCCAGAAAAGATGAAACAAAATATATATATAACAGGGGGCGTTATCTTCTCTAGCAGAATTATGACTGCCCTGATTGATAAGGGGCTTTCCCGAGAAAGTGCTTATGATTTAGTTCAGAAATATGCACTAGCAGCAGATGATGGTGATTTTGTTGACTTAGTTAAGAATAGCCCTATTATGAATTATTTAACAAGCGAAGAATTAGACCAGTGTTTGACGCTAGATTATTACCTGAAAAATGTCGACACTATTTATAAACGATTAAATTTATTAGAGGAGAAATAGAAATGGCCCAAACTGTTGTTGTTGTCGGAGCCCAATGGGGCGATGAAGGAAAAGGAAAAGTTACCAATTACTTAAGTGAACAGGCTGATGTTGTGGTTCGTTATCAAGGGGGAGATAATGCTGGACACACCATTAAATTTAATAATGTAACCCATAAACTCCACCTCATCCCATCAGGAATCTTTAATACCAATGTGATTAATGTAATGGGGAATGGAATGGTTATTAATCCTAGGAGTTTGGTAAACGAAATGAGAGAACTTCAAAAACGAGGCTACTATTGTGAAAACTTATATATCAGTGATCGCGCTCATGTCATTTTAGATTATCACCAAACCCTCGATGGTATTAATGAAGAACGCTTAGGCGAAGGTCAAATTGGAACCACCAAAAAAGGAATAGGACCGGCCTATACCGATAAAGCGGCTCGCATTGGTATTCGCATGGCTGACTTTGTCTCTGATGATTTCTATTCAGCTTTAAAGAATACTTTAAAACTAAAAAATAAAGAACTTGTCAGTTTTGGTGCTAAACCAATTGATGTTGTTAAGATGTATAGTGAATATATGGAATTAGCTGATATCATCAAGCCCCATGTTTGTGATACTATTACTTTATTAAATGATGAAATAAAGAAAGGGAAAAAGGTTCTCTTTGAAGGAGCCCAAGGTGCTTTACTTGATATTGACTTTGGAACTTATCCTTATGTCACTTCATCAAATTCTACCAGTGGTGGAGTAACAGTTGGCGCTGGAGTTGGGCCAAAAACAATTGAAGAAATATTAGGTATTTATAAGGCATATGCAACCAGAGTTGGAAGCGGTGCCTTCCCAACTGAAATCAAAGATAACTACATCAGCAATTATATCCGCGAAAAGGGCAACGAATACGGTACAACTACTAAGCGTCCGCGTCGCATTGGTTGGTTTGATGCCGTAGCAGCAAAATACAGCGCCATGATCAATGGTTTTACCGGAATGGCCGTCATGCTATTGGATGTCTTAACTGGTGTAGATCGTATTAAGATTTGTACTAGTTACTATTTAGATAATCAACCATATCAAACTATACCAGCTCGTATTGAAGATTTTGAACAATGTCAACCAAAATATATCGAACTGGATGGTTGGACCGAAGATATTACCAATGTTAAATCATTTGAAGAATTACCGGAAAACGCTAAGGCATATTTACAAACCCTTGAAGAATTAGTGGGTATTCCAATTGTCTTATTTTCGGTAGGTCCTGATCGTAATCAAACAATAATTCAGCGAAAGCTCTTTAAATAGTAAAAGGAAGACTCAGGTCTTCCTTTTAATTTATCTAAAAATCATCTGGTTTAGCGATGAATTCCATCTTTTCTTTAGTCACAGGATGGACAAATTCTAAATAATAACTATGTAAATATAATCTTCCTTCTTCATTACCGTAAAGTTTATCACCAATGATTGGGTGACCAATATGACTAAAGTGCACCCTCAATTGATGGGTCTTTCCAGTATGTAAAGTAGCTTCTACAATACTTTCATCATCTGTTTCAGATAATACTTTATAACTTGTCCTACTGTTAATAAAATCGTCCGTAAAGGCCCTTTTTATCATACTCCCGGGACTTTTAAAGATACCACCTTCAATTACACCTTCTCTATTTGAAATCCTACCTCTTACCTTTAATAAGTATTTTTTGATAATTGGAATCTCTTGCATTAAATAATGGATATAACCATTCTTCGCTATCAGTACTAATCCACTTGTTGGTGCATCTAAGCGACTAACAAAGTGAATGTTAGCCACAATTCCTTTTTCATAATAATACTCCATCACATAATTAGCCAGTGATTGGTTTTCGTGATGATAGGCTGGTATTGATGGAAGTCCTGGTTCTTTGTTTATGATTAGAAAGTATGAATCTTCATAAACTATTTCAAAATGGGACTTTACCGGAATGACATTAATACTTTTATCTTCATCTGGTAAAATGACCTCTAAGAGGTCACCCTTACTTAATACATAGTAATTCAATACTTGTTGGTCATTGACAATTAGTTTTCCATTTTGGGATCTTATTCTCGCAATCAAACTATTGGGTAAACCGACCTTTGATAAATAGTCTTTTATCGTTATTTGATCACTTTCAACCTTATATCTTAAAATCATTCTAAAAACGCCTTTTTAACTCGATCCCAGAATGAATGATTCTTTTTGGTTACCAATTGAATGTATCTATCAGAGATTGTAGCCCTTAGTTCTTTCATTTCAGTTGCGCTTTTGTGTAAATCATCACAAGTAAAAGTAGTACCAGAAAATGATGGTGATTTTAAGGTAATGACATTACCTTCCCCAAAAACCATTGATGAACCTAAAGTTGCAAACACCCGATTATTGATACTTGCAATTTCCGTTAATTGAAAAGCCTTTAAATTAATATCAACCACTGAACCGCCCAAGGACTTATTATAAGCTGTCGATCCGGATGGGGTTGAAATTACTATCCCCGTACCTTTAAATGATTCAAACATTTCATTATTAATATAGATATCTATTCTTTGAGTATGAAGGGGATTGACTACGGTAATTTCATTTAACGCATATCCAATTTCTGATCCTTGATCAGTAGTAAATTCATACTTTAAAAGTGGCAATCGACAAATTGAATATTGATTGCTTTCAATTAGCGAGATCATCTCTTTAAATTCATCAGGAAGGAAGTCAGTATAGAAACCTAACTTACCAAAGTTAATTCCAATCATTTTTATTTGGTCTAATGAGTCACGATATTCCCGGGCTGCTCTTAAGATGGTACCATCACCACCAAGAACAATCACATACTCGGGATTAATGTAATCAATTATATGTCCTCTTTCTTGAAGATAGTCATAAAAATCAACTAGTTTTTGTTCGCAACCCTGACGATAAACAAAGGCGAATCTCATATTATCACCACTTTTTCAATCTATTCAAAGATATTTCCTCTTCATAACTGTCACGATTTTCAATAATAAAATCTTCTGGGTCAATCTTTTTAACTGCTTCATGAATTGAAGACATCTCATTGTCTAAAGCTTCAGCAGCTTTAGAAGCCGCTAGGAGTCGCTTTTTGATATCATCCGGTATATTTTTTTGATACTTATATTTTAATGAGTGTTCAATACTAGCCCAAAAATGCATCGCATGGGTTCTAATTTGAAACTCTAGGATAACTGGACTTTGTCCATAAATAGTTTCTACATTATAACGACAAATTAAATGAAGCGACCTATAACCACTTGGTTTTGGGTTTTTAATATAATCCCGTTCTTCTAGTAAGATGATATCTTTTCTTGCCTTTAATAATTCGGCCATTTCGTAAATATCTTCAATGTATTTACAAGTGATTCTAATACCTCCGATATCATAAACCTTCTCATCAATATATTCAAATTCTACACCAAGGCGCTTGGCCTTATCTAAAATACTGTCAGGAGTTTTTACTCGTCCAGATACAATTTCAATTGGACAATGAATGCCCCTAATTTCATATTGTTTTCTAATTCCTTCAATTTTCAAGATAAATCCTTCAACAGCTAATTCATATGGTTGAAGGAACTTTTTCCAATCAAAATTATATGTATTCACTAACATATTATCACCAGTATTATTGTACCATATTTTTTCCCTAAATGCATTATTTTTTTATTATCATTATATTATTTCTTTCACTTGCTTTTTTATTATAATTGTGTATAATAATTAATGATATAAATACTATAATATTGAAGGTGATAATTATGGCAAAACAATTAGAAATTGAATTCAAAACATTACTCACAAAAGAGGAGTACCAAAAACTAATCGAACGTTTTTCCAACTATAAAGGAAATTATCAAACAAATTACTACTTTGATACCCCTCGCTTTACACTAAAAGCTACTGATATTGGATTGCGAGTTCGAGTTCGAGATTCATATGAACTTACACTAAAACGTAGAAAGCATTATTCTATTATCGAAACTAATAAAATCATCTCTAAAGAAATCTTTGAAGAATTCCTAGAAAATGGAATTGTTCCTGATGAAGAAATAAGAAACGAGATTGCTGGGATTATTGGCAACCAAAAACTCGTTAACTTTATGAGTCTGACTACCTATCGAGTCAATGTTCCTTATAAGAATGGATTATTAGCGATTGATAAATGTGAATATCTCGGAGAAGTTGATTACGAGCTTGAATATGAAGCAACCAGTTATGAGCAAGGTAAACGCGAGTTTGTTGAAATCGTCAATGAATTCGGTGTAAAATATAAAAAGAGTGAAGCCAAAATTAAAAGAGCTTATGCAGCTCTTAGAAAAAAAATCTAATTCGTTAATAGCCAAAAGAAAAAGAAGAGAATTACCTCTTCTTTTTTTAGTTTTCATCCTTTTTCTTTTTTGTATTATTATCGGTATCAAAAGATATAAAACTTTCACGATACCGCAATTCCTTAGGCAAAAAGATTGTAATGTCTTCATTGTTATAACCAACTTGTAATTCATTTTCATTGATAATAATAGGGCGTTTTAAAACACTAGGATTCTCAATGATAAAATCAATTAACTCTTGGCTGGTCATAGCATCAGGGTTTAGCTTCTTCTCTTTAAAAACTTTTGATCGTGTTGAAATAATATCATCAAATCCATTTTCACTATTAGCCAACATTTTATAAATGTCTTCACGGCTAAGTTTAATGCTGAAAATGTTCTTTTCTGAATATGGTATGTTGTATTGATCAAACCATTTTTTTGCCTTTCGGCAGGATGCACAACTAGGTGTTGTGTAAATTTGAATCATTTCTCTCTCACCCCTTATATTTTACCTTATTTTGATAAATTTTTCAATACCTTTTTTGAAATTTCTTCAGATAATTTCAAATTTGTCAACTAATTTATTAAAAAATTTATCAAGTCATTCGATTTTTTTGATAAAATTCGTGTTTAAATGAAGATTTTCCTCCGTTTTCATCAAAATCCGACAGTCTATTCACCTGTAGAAAATTTAATATAACTCCTATATTTTTTCAATATTTAATATTTCCAATGTTACAATTACACATTTTAGTTAAGCGACTACTTCCGATATATAAATATTACTTTATTCTTTTTGATATTTATATTATACTGCTAAAGGACAGGCATTGTCAATGTTATTTTTTTCCGATTTGCAAATTTTTATAATATACCATATGATATAAACATAATTCTATTGACAAGTAGGCTCTAGTTTTATATAATAATAGAAACAGATGATTGGAAATAGTAGTTATGGCTCTTTGGTCTAGGAAGTGACTGGTTGCTGGAAAGTCAACCAAATCCATAATGAATGGGTCCATGATGTGAGAAGAGGAAATGCTTTTCCGCTCCCTAGCGTTAACAGGTTAGAGTGCAAAGTGTTTAACTTTGAAATAAGGTGGTACCACGGAAACTTTCGTCCTTATATTTTTATAGGGGCTTTTTTATTTTATAATGAGGTGATTTTATGAAAACAATTGTATCTGGTATTCAACCATCTGGCGTAATTACATTGGGTAATTACCTCGGAGCAATCAAAAACTTTGTTAAACTTCAAGATCAGGATGCTAAATTTTACTTTTTTATTGCTGATTTGCATGCCATAACCGTTCCTCAAGAACGGGCCGCATTAAGAAAAAACATCAAAAATCTAGCTGCATTATACTTGGCTTGTGGACTTGATCCTGAAAAGATTACATTGTTTATTCAATCAGAAGTACCGGCCCATGCAGAAATGGGATATATTATGCAGACTCTTTGTTATATTGGGGAACTTGAACGGATGACTCAATATAAAGATAAGAAGCAACGACAAGAAGCGGGTGTATCATCGGCTCTCTTAACTTATCCTGCCTTAATGGCTGGAGATATTCTACTATACAATGCTGACTTTGTTCCAGTAGGGGATGACCAAAAACAACACTTGGAAATAACCCGCGACCTAGCGATCCGTTTCAATAATCGTTACGGTGAAACCTTTGTCGTACCTGAACCACTAATCGCAAAAACTGGTGCTAGAATAATGTCACTCCAAGAACCAACAAAAAAGATGTCTAAGTCTGATGAAAATGATAAAGCATATATATCTTTACTTGATCCTGAAAACATCATCCGCAAGAAAATAATGAGTGCGGTAACCGATAGTGATAACACTATTCGCTTCGATGTGGAAAACAAGCCAGGAATATCAAACCTATTATCAATCTATTCAGTTATTACAGGCAAATCCATAAGTCAACTAGAAGAAGAATATCAAGGAAAAGGATATGGAGACCTCAAGAAAGATTTAGCTGATGTTGTGATCAATGAAATCAAACC
>DUOG01000149.1 GCA_012838945.1 Acholeplasmataceae bacterium
ATCTGGTATGGATTCCATAACCAGCTGGAGACGTTCTAAATCGCCCAATCCTTCAATTTCGTCCCACCCAAAAAGCCTTTGTTGTGGTAAAATAGCTATGGGAATCCTCTCCTTTGTGTTTTGTTTAAGCAAATAAAACTTCGACAAAGTGAGAGGGTTTCCCTTTATATTCCTGCAATGTTGTTATATTCCAAACAGATCTAATCTAGGCAATTGACGGAAATTTACTGGGGTCAATTTCCTAATTCCCGCAGGGTTGACTTGCAGGGATACTTATCCCACAGCATCCCCATGGGGTAAAATATTTTTACCCCTTGCGCAAAGCCTTATCTATCAATTGTTTTCAAAGAACGCAAATGGCTCGATATGGGCTCAACTTGATTAAAGCGAAATTGCAGGAAACAAGCGAAACGGTCATCATCATGAACCTGATTGTGATGAACCTGGCCCGTTTACATCGGGGCCTTTTTGTCCTTTTTCAAAGAGCGTTTTTCGCGCTTTCAGGGAGAAAATGTTGCTGCAAGCGAGCCGGTTTTTACCGGTGGCAGCTTAGATTTTTAAAACAACGGGCTTGTGCAGGAAGCCCTAATGTATCAGTGTTCGGTCGAAATGAATTAGTTAATTTAGTTAAGCCTGACACCTTACTAGTAAGTTAGTTTGGAAATGACGGGTTAAGGTCTTGACATGTAACTTATTGACAGTTGATGCCTGAATATTGATGTATTTATGACACATGTCAAGACCTGGCCTCTTTTACTACATAGACAAGTCTACCCTTGCCCCCACGTCCGTATTTTTACTACTAACGAAGGGCCATAGTGGTTATTTCATAGTAATAATCATTGTCAAGGTCTATCTCTACCACCATCTTAAAATCACCAAAGTCAGCTACATGAATCTCGCCGCTGACTTGTTCTCCTTTATATTCGAATGAATGCTGATAGACGTTTACAGTTGCGGTTAACTCGCCGAATTCCCTGGTTTCCGTTTTAACCAATTGACCCTGTGCCTCTGCCTTCGCTACCTCAATTCGCTCTTGAGCTATCTCCTGGAAAGTGAAAAAGAGATTTGGCAGCAAATTTTTTACGGTAGAGATCCCATCTTCACCCTTTAAATGGTCCAGAGTCTTATGTCTCGCTTGAATAATTTCTCCATCAGCGTCCAGCCAAACGTTATATTCGTCAAAAGTTATCCGGGATACTTCAACCCCATCCAGATTCTCCATCTCCTCAAAGATGTATGTGTTTCCAACTTCAAACCCGCTGAACTCCCTATAAATTGTTAATTCGCTGAAGCTGTCAATCAACTGGCCCAAATTCACAGGATTGAGGAAACCCTTCAGGGCTACTTCCTCTCCATTTTCGCTGCCTTCCCCGTTTGTACCCGTTAAATCTTCACCTTCATCATCGGTGTTGCAGCCTATCACCGCAATAGCAAGTAAGAGAAACACTGTCAACAGTACCATAAACCAAGCAGTTCTTGTCATATTTGCCCCTCCAAGAAAGTGTAATTAACTTCAAGTTTCTGCAATAGGTAGCTTGTCCAGGAATATGTATTGGCGTTTGTTTTAAAAAATCGTGCAGCTAACGTGCTGCCCAGCTGTCCAGATGCACATCTATGGCATACCACCGGTTCGGCGTATCCGCAGTGACATCGTCGATTTCTGCCAGGTTATCGCTATCAAGCCAGTAAACCCGGACGATCTCGTCGTCAGTGATGGTAAAGAATTCCTCACGGAACGCAATAGTACGATCCGAATTGATACTGAATCCGAGCTCTTGCAGCGCACCGACGAAAAACGCCAGAATGTCGTTACCGCTGCCGGTTGTGCTGTAATGCCACTGCCAGCGCCCTTCTTCGGTAGGCATATCGTATTCTATTTCTGCACCTGGATAGACCGGCAGGCCGTCAGGAACGGCTACTTCTGGCACATATTCATCGACATCGTCGATTTCGCCCGGTTCGCCATTTTCGTCACCATTAGATTCGGGGTCCGTATCGCCTATATCATCGTTACCGCAACCTCCAACCATAAAGGCCGTAAGGCAGAAAATTAATAACAGTACCAATAACCACCTTTGTGCTTTCATCGACTCCACCCCTTAGTTTATATTTTAAACCTATTGAAAATTAACATCTATTTTACTACTTCTACCCATCTGGACACATACCTGCAAGAGATGTGTCCTCAGGATTTAAAAAAAGAAATCTAAACAGTAGCCAGTTAGCAAATTCCCGGTAGCATCTTTATTCGAGTGCACCATACTCTTTTAGGAGAGTGACAATATTGTGATTTTCATATTCATATGCAATTGACAGAGGCGTTTCATCGTAATTAGATCTGGCATCAACTTCAGCACCTGCCTTAAGAAGAGCACGCACCATTTCTAATTGCTCATCAAAATTTTTGCATGCCCACATCAGGGCAGTTAATCCATCTTTATCTGCTCCGCAGTTGGGATCCGCTCCCGCTTCAAGAAGGATTTCAACCATTTCTGTATGACCCCATGCTGCCGCCAGCACCAGTACCGGTGCATCAAACCTAGGATCTTTTGCGTTTATATCATGAACAATGCCTGCCAAATACTTCAATGCTTCGGAATCCCCTTTCCAAAACGCGGCAACCAGCATGTTATCTTCATGAGTGAGGTAAGATAATATTGCCTCAGCTTCTCTGTTTCCAGGATCATCCTTCAGCACCAGCTTGGCATGGCGGGAAGCTAATTTATAGTCTTGATTTGATACTGCTTCTTGTGCTATCACCAGATGGTCCACATCTTTGTTTTCCGCAAAATTACATCCTGTTAACAAGCAAAGCGCTGCCATAACCATTAACACCATCCTTCTAACGCTCATGATTATTCTCCTTTTTTCTTAATCGTTAAATAAAGTGACGAAAATTTAATGAATTTAATGAATGACTGTGCCCAATCATTATTTCAACCAGTATCACGGCTTATTGTATCAAGACTTGTCAAAAAAAACAAGGCCGATTGCGGTAAATGAAGCACACCTGTTCCCTCAAAATGAGTATACATCGGGAGTCAAGCCACCTGCGGGCAAAGCGAAGCCATATTGCCCTTTTCATGATATAATAGTGCAAGGAAATATCTAACTAACCCTCCAAAACCTTGAACTTAAGGTGATTCAATTGTATTGAAAAAAGGACAACCAGCGGACCATAGACGACTTCATCCTGCCCTTTGACGGTGCCCTTGCAGCTGACAACCGCTGGGTGATCAAGGCCCGGTTGATCCCCTGGGACGACATCAAAGGCGATTACTCGGATCTTTTCCCCAGTGGCACCGGCAATGTGGCCAAGCCGGCGCGGGTAGCCTTTGGGGCCCTCGTGATCAAGGATACTCTAGGGCTTACCGATGAGGAAACCGTGGAGCAGATCCGAGAGAACCCCTACCTGCAATATTTCCTCGGCTTCAGAAAGTTCAGCTATGAGAAGCCCTTTGACTCATCGCTGATGGTGCGCTTCCGCCAGCGGTTCGGCAAAGAACGGCTAAACGAAATTAACGAAACAATGTTTGGGGTCTATCCGGAATCGGTTCATGTTGACATGATTTACCGCAACCGTGGTAACATTCGCTACTGCCATGAAAGAGGTATCCGGATCAGCGGTCCAAGGTTGGGCCGACCGCCGATAGAGCCGGACCCGGCGGTGATCAAGCAGGCCCGCCAGGATGCCCGAGATCGCAACTGCAGCGAAGGCAAGTTTGGCGAGGGAAAGCGACGATATGGGCTCAACTTGATTAAAGCGAAATTGCAGGAAACAAGCGAAACGGTCATCATCATGAACCTGATTGTGATGAACCTGGCCCGTTTACATCGGGGCCTTTTTGTCCTTTTTTCAAAGAGCGTTTTTCGCGCTTTCAGGGAGAAAATGTTGCTGCAAGCGAGCCGGTTTTTGCCGGTGGCAGCTTAGATTTTTAAAACAACGGGCTTGTGCAGGAAGCCCTAGGTAAACCAGCTTCGCTGGAGGGAATGGACAAACGGGAAGCTTTGCTTGAGACCGGGGCCGCCCGTATCCGTCCAATCATCATGACTGCTTTGACCACAATTCTGGCCATGAGCACCATCGCCTTGGGTATCGGCAGCGGTGCAGAGATGACCCAACCCATGGCTGTAGTAGTTATCGGCGGAATGATCTACGCAACTCTGCTGACGCTGCTGGTGGTTCCCATCATGTATGATTATCTGCACCGCCGCCCCCTGAAAAATGGGAACGGTATAAACTCATAACAGAGATATTGAGAAGTGATTACCACGGTGCTCATGCTGCTTTAAGTTGTTCGCTTAGTGTGAGCTGAACAAAGAGAGGGCTGGGAATATTTATCATGCTCTTTTCGCTGTGAACCATATAAATTTGGGAGAAATCATGATGAAACCGGTTTTACATGACAGGAGAGAAGGAGGCGTGGGAAGCGGATGTCTTTCGTGCGAGAGGTTTTAGGTTGATCTTAGAGGGACTGCCCGATATGTTTGGACAGCCCCTCTAGACGCTAAAATTACATATTATTTAACCTATGCTGGTAAAGCTACCTGGCTTCAGTATTAGCACGGCGGCGACGATAGATAGCAGTTGCCAGACCCGTAAGCATTAACACCAGGCCGAACAGAGCCAACAAGTTAACACTATTGCCGGTAGCAGGCAACTCTACTCCGTTTTCATCCGTTTCCCCGTTTTCACCGGGAACCCCAACTTCACCTGCGAGCTCGAAGACAGCAAACTGGCTAAAACCACCTTCAACCAGGGCCCAGACGATCTGCTTTTCCGTATCTACTCCACCCGGAGAGAGCGCTTCCCACTCTCCGGTAGCTTCGTTTAACCGGAAAAGCTTCAGATCGCTTTCCTTGGTATTGGGAGGGAGGTCGCCAAGGTTGTATGCTACTTCAATGCGGATTACCGCATCGCTCAGATCCCCACTGACCAGCTCCAGATCCAGGAAAATGCCAACGCTCTTCGCACCCTCAGGGGACTCGTAAATGGATGTGAACTTCCGGCGGGCCGATACCTCTGTATCAATATCGCTGGCGGAATCAAAGACCAGGTTGACGCTGGGCCAGCTTAATTGAGATTCGTAGCGCCCGTCATCTTTGGGGGTCCAGGTCACTTCTTTCTCCTGGACAGAGACGGTGACATCAAAGAAGAAACCCTCTTCATCTTCCCTATAGGTGATCGGTTCTGAATCTTCCGGGTTGATACAAATATTATGGGTTCCTTCACCGCATGACCATGTAAGCTCGTATACACCCGGCGCAATCTCCTCGGCGCCGATGATTTCACCTGTTTCTACCATCACATTATTATTATCGAGTTTATGTGTAGTGAAGTAGTCTTTCGTTAGTCCAACCGCCGGCCCTAGAGCCTCGGAGCCACCAGTTTCTATGACATAAGGACACTCCCCCGGTCCCGGGCAATCGGTACATTGCCCGACTTCTTCATTGGCAGATACGCTAAACGTACCCCGTACATTAAATAAAGTTGCCGTTATGGTTGCAGTGCCATCTTCATTATCCACGGGCGGCGGGTCGTTCAGGTATGATGCCCACAGGTCAATGCCTTCCCACTCGGAAACCCCTTCACGCACATGGCACAGGCGGCCCGATTCCCACAGCCTGGAACCATACTCTACCCCGTCAACCTGGAACCAGGCGGTAACAGGTAAGACTCCCGGGGTGTAAAAGTTTAACCAGCTCCAGGGGGCACCGGCTTCAATTTTAACTACTTCCCTGGTCTCCTCTGCCGGGATATCAATGCTCTCCTGCCCGTCGATCAGGTCAAACGTCAACCTCCTCTGGCCATCTTCGGCTTTCCTTTCCCAGGTGCCCTGAACCACTACGGGCCCGGTGACAGTTACATTTTTGCTGCTTTTATTTGTTAAGCTCAGGATTATCGGTTCCGGCGGTATTTGTCCTTCGTCAATGAAGGGTAGTGTGGGAGAGTTGGAGCTCATTTCCAGAGTATAGTTTGGCTCATCACTTGGGGTTATGGTATGCTCAATCACATTCGAATGATAGACATCCTCATCGACCTTGAACCAGGCGCTAATCCGCAGGACATGATCGGCGGACTCATAAGAACGCCAGGTGTTGGGCAGGCCTGGAGCAAGCTTCGCAATTTCAGCGGTTTCATGGGGGGCAATAACCATGCTGGCGGCTCCCCCAAAAAGAACATCATCTCCTTCAGGATCGAGGGTTTCAATATCCCATCCTTTCCAGCTGCCATCTTCCAGCCGGACTTGAACTTCGACGTCAAAGGGACCGCTTACGGTGATCTCTTGCTCGCTGCCGTTCGTTAAACTAAGTACTAGCGGCTCACCACCAACCGTAGTACCTTCCGAGCTTAGCTCATACGGCTGGATGGCATAGGCTGTGCCAAGCATCCCTGTGAATAACAATAAAGCCACAAAGGGTAATAGATATTTTTTCAAGTCAACACTCCTTCCAAGATAAAATTTTTCTCGTTGATGGTCTTTTCACTTAAAACTCGATTAGTTTGTCCGAGCATACCCCTCCCTTCATCCCGGTTCTAAAAAGAATGATGATTGCGTAACCGTTAAATAAAAATGCCTTGCTTCCAGGGCAATAGTTTTCAGATAACATTAACATAATAATCAGGAATTACTATATTGGTTACATTATATCATAATATTGCTAAATTTGCACCGGTAATGATTGAATTATTGGAAGTGGCAGGATAAAAAGGATAAAAATACCTACATGGCCAACTAAATACGCCAAAGACCAGGATTCGGAACCAGGCCGGCTAATCAATTTATTAATTACTAAATAGGGATTCAAACCCAAAAAGGGTCAACAACAGCTTTCCAGTAGCATGAAAAGAGGTAAAACACAATAACGGACCTTGGTGAATCATCATTGCGTAATGATAGCTAAAATGCTAACGTTATCACATGTTAG
>DUOG01000065.1 GCA_012838945.1 Acholeplasmataceae bacterium
CATTATCTTAGTCAGGCTGCAACTGATGAGCATGAGGCTGCCAGAAAGACGGTTCAGCGTTTTATTAATGCCAATATTCCAGAAGAAATTGTTTTTACAAGAGGAGCAACTGAGTCGATAAACTTGGTTGCATCCTCTTTTTGCAGATCATTTTGCAAAGAAGGAGATGAAATATTAATAACTGCTATGGAGCACCACTCCAATATCGTTCCATGGCAAATTCAGGCTGATATAAGAGGACTCAAGATAAAGGTAATTCCCATTAATAAGGATGGAGAATTGATAATGGAGGAATTTGAGAAGCTGATATCTCCCCGAACAAAACTTATCGCCGCGACCCATATTTCAAATGTACTTGGTACTATTAATCCAATTGATGAAATTATAAGGATTGCTCACAGTCATAATATTCCTGTACTTATTGATGCTGCACAAAGTGTTCAGCATGCAAAAGTAGATGTTCAGAAAATAGATTGTGACTTCTTGGTTTTCTCTTCTCATAAGATTTACGGACCAACCGGCGTTGGTGTACTTTACGGAAAAGAAGAGTGGTTAAATGCACTACCTCCTTACCAGGGTGGTGGTGAGATGATAGAGAGTGTTTCTTTTGAGAAAACCACATTCAATAAGCTGCCTTTTAAATTTGAGGCAGGAACACCAGATTTTGTGGGCACAGCGGCATTGGCCACTGCACTTGACTATGTATCATCTATTGGACTGGATAACATAGCTGAATATGAATCTGAGCTTTTAAGATATGCTACTGAAAAAATGCTCAATCTTCCAGGAATTAAAATTATTGGAACAGCACAGCATAAAAGTAGCGTGATATCATTTGTATTTAATAAAATACATCCTTATGATATTGGAACTCTTCTTGACAAAATGGGTATAGCTGTAAGAACAGGTCACCACTGCGCCGAACCGTTAATGAAAATAATGGGTGTTGAGGGAACCGTCAGAGCTTCATTTGCCTTCTATAATACTAAAGAAGAGGTTGATATGTTGGTTAAAGGACTGGAAAGAATTATCAAGATGTTTTGATTAACTTTTGTCTAAAAACTGTCTATCTATAAATATTATACTTTATCTGAAAAATCATCTACGAGGATTCTCTCCTTTTCTATTTTAAAAAATGTTGTATCACCAAGGTTCGATTAGATATTGTTATTGAGTAACTTAATTATTTATTTTATTCTAAACCCAATTTAAAACTCATCAAAGACAATATTTATAATAGTTCAATATATTCTATATAATAGGGCTATATTTTGTATATTTAAAATATTAAATTAACTTGCAATCAGTTATTGAAAGAAATTAGTTAATTAATTGTATTGCATTGAGAAATATTATTTTAATAATATTATTTGTTTTGAGCATGACATTCTATTTTGAAAATGTAAATGCCCAATCTAACTCAGATGTTGTTAAGCTAAACATCATACTCCACCCTGTGCAAACAATTACTGTTAACTCCTCACAAAGAAGTGTAGACTTAAATTATATTACAGAAGAAGATTACGAAAACGGGGTTACTGCAACTATTGACGATCATCTTTCAGTTACCAGCAGTGGAGGTTTTCAGGTTAATGTTGCCTCAAATGATGACAAATTCTCAAGTTCATCCAATACGGAAGGCATTCCTGCCGGAGATGTGTCGATAAATGCTTTTAATGGTTCTGAAAACAACCTTGATAATATATTTGGTAATGTTATTTTATCTACTAAACCTGAGTCTTTAATTACTTCAAGTACTGGAGGCAGAGACCTTAAATATAGTGTTACCTACGATAATTCTGCCGGCTCTTCCGATAGATATATAAACAAGAAACCAGGTAAAGAAGAGGAGATTTATACTATAGAGGTAACATATACAATAACCTCTAAGTGATAGATGTATTAACCTTTGAGTAATTGGCCTAATTCTAATATTTAAAACAAATCTAAATACTTCCCATTATTTAAAAAATGTTTTATTTAAACAATAATAATTACTGTAATTGTTTAGGTAACATCAAAAATTATTTTATAATTTATACATATTGTCCTTGTTGCAATAATTAATTAATGATAACCGGAAAGGTGTAAAGCGCA
>DUOG01000066.1 GCA_012838945.1 Acholeplasmataceae bacterium
ACCGTATTAAAGACTTATATCACATCGAATATCATGATTATTTAAATAAACTACAAGAAATCAGACTTGAAAAACAACGCTTAATAAATGAAAGCGCCAATATTAAACTAGACGAAAACTTAACACTAAAAGAAAAAACAGAAAAAATTAATAAAATTAAAGCAGAAGTTAAAGAAAATATTGCAGAACTTAAAAAAGATCTACCTGAATTAAAAACAAAATACTTAGAATCAAAGAAGCGCGCAACTGCACAAGTAAAACAAGAAAAAGAAGAATTGATAAAAGAAAATAAAGCTACATTACAAGCATTAAATGATAAATTAAAAGCAAAGAAATTAGATCTAAAAGAAGCAAAAGATGAACATTCATATCAAGCAGCAAAAGAAGAAGTACATAAAATCACTAAAGAAATAAAAGATGCAAAAGAACAATTAAAACGTAAGTTTAAAGTTACTAAAAAAGAAGCATACGAAAAAGCTATTCAAATCATGAAAGAAGTTAATATCCCAGATCCTGAGAAGAGATTCCATCAGTATCCATTCCAGTTTTCTGGTGGTATGAGACAAAGAGTTGTTATTGCTATTGCGTTAATGGCTGACCCAGAAATTCTTATTTGTGACGAGCCAACTACGGCACTTGACGTAACAATTCAAGGTCAAATCTTAGACTTAATTAAACAAATTAAAAAAGAACGTGACTTGTCCGTAATCTTCATCACTCATGACTTGGGTGTTGTTGCTAATATGGCAGATAGAATTGCTGTTATGTATGCTGGTAAAATTGTTGAATATGGTACAAGTGAGGAAATATTCTATAATTCTAAGCACCCATATACTTGGGCATTATTATCAAGTGTACCTGATCTAGAAACTAAAGACAAACTCTTGTCTATTCCAGGTACTCCACCTGATATGTTATTCCCACCTAAAGGTGATGCCTTTGCAGAAAGAAACGAATTTGCTCTTAAAATTGATTTTGAAGAGCATCCACCATTCTTCAAAGTTTCGGACACTCATTATGCTGCAACCTGGTTATTACATGAAAATGCACCGAAGGTAGAGATGCCTAAGATCATCTCTGATAGAATAGCACGTTTTAAACAAAGAAGTGTAGGTGAGCAAGTTGACGAATCAAAATAGAGAAGAAATATTAAGAGTAGAAAATCTGAAGCAGCATTTTAAACTTGGTGGTGGCCGCAAAAAGGCCATCATTAAGGCTGTGGATGATATATCATTTACAATTTATAAAGGAGAAGTATTCTCTTTAGTTGGTGAATCTGGTTGTGGTAAAACTACTACTGGACGTACCATTATTAAATTGTATGAAGCTACTGGTGGAGAAGTTTATTTTAACGGTGTTAGAATAATTTCTGACTATAAGAAATACAAAAAACAACATAACGAACTCATGAAAGAATTCAAAGCTGCTAAAGCTAAAGGTCTATCAGAAGCAGAACTAGAAGAGTGGAATGGGAAGATTAATGAATCTTTAGAAGCTTTACGTTCTGCAAGACGTGACCGTAACTTTGAAAAACAAGTTAGTGAAGAAAGTCTAGAAACTCTAAAAAATTTAGAACAAACAGATGAGTATAAGCAACTTGTTGCCAAATATAAAGAACTTGATGATGAAAATCTAGCAATCATTGAGGAATCTAAAAATGAAATTGAGTTTGTTAAAAATGAATTAGAGACTATTGATCCTAATAATAAAGATTTGGTAAATGAGAAAAAGAAACAATTAAGAGCATTTACTAAAAAATTAAAAAATGCTGAAAGACAACTAAAATTAAATAAGCGTCATTTTAATCTTGATGTTAAAACTTTAGCATACGATATCCGTTACAGCAATAAGATCTTAATGCGAAGAATGCAAATGATTTTCCAAGATCCAATTGCTTCTTTAAACCCAAGAATGATTATTAAAGAGATTGTTGCTGAAGGTTTAAGAATTAATGGAGTTAAGAATGAACGTCAAATTGAAGAAAGAGTAAATGAAGCATTAAAAAAGGTAAAATTACTTCCTGAACATGCTTCTCGTTATCCGCATGAGTTTAGTGGTGGTCAACGTCAAAGAATCGGTATTGCCCGAGCTTTAGTTGTTAAGCCTTCATTTATTATTGCGGATGAGCCAATCTCTAACCTAGACGTTTCAATCCGTGCTCAAGTTATTAACTTATTAAATGATTTAAGAAAAGAAATGGGCATTACAATTTTATTTATCGCTCATGACTTATCAGTTGTTAAGTACTTTACGGATCGCTTAGCGGTAATGTATTTTGGTAAAATCGTTGAAATGGGCGACAAAGATAAAATCTTTGATAATCCATTACATCCTTATACTAAATCATTATTGGCATCAATTCCACAACCCGATCCATACTATGAAAGTAAACGTGGAAAAACTCCAAAGTATGATCCAATTGCTGAACATGACTACAGTAAAGAATTACCGACATTACGTGAAGTTGAAGAGGGTCACTTTGTGTTGTGCAACACCGAAGAGTTTAATCGATATAAGGCTAGTTTAAAATGAAAATTTGGCGATTAATTCTTTTAACTGCTATAATCTTTGGCTTAGCAGCCTTAGTACACATATTAGCGTTTGGTCCTGTTTTTACTCTAGATTCAATATCTAATGCGACATTCGTGGTTGGTATTATTATCTTTTTACCATCACTGATTGTCGTAACAGGGGCGAACCAAGTTTTTCATGGTATGGGATATGTATTAAGATTATTATTTAGCAAAAATGCTAAGAATGAGTTTCCTACTTATCGTGATTATAAAGAACATAAAACTAACAATAGAGAAACTTCATTTTTTAAAGAACTTTTAATTGCCTCATCAATAGTGTTTGCTGTAGGCATTATTACAGCTTTAATTTTTGTTAACCGATAGGTGATAGAATGGAAGACATTAAAAAAATAAATAGGCTCTTTTTGACCAATCTATTACTGTTTGTTGGTGCAATCATTTTAATCATTGGAGCGGCGCTCTTAGCGTATTTTCTACTCCCTGAAGATATTGCATATTTAATATGGTTTATCTTGTTGATCGTCTTGATGATCATTAGTGGTATGTTTAGAAGTCGCTTAGAAGAATTAACTAATTATAGTTATATCATTAAGATCAGAGCTAATGCGGGACCAGCAATAGATACTCGAAAATCAATCAAAGATTTGGAAAAAGGTTTGCTGGCGAATGATTATCAACAGAAAGCTGACAATAAAGCCTATACGCTATATTATCGGGTAATAAAAGATAATATAAAACGGATATTTAAAAGATATATGCTTGAGGTTGTTGTTATCTCAAAGAAAGATACTTTCTTTATCGATGAAGTTAATAAAGATATTGACACCATTCACGCTGAACTTCATAAGGAAAAGAAGAAAACTGATAAACTATTTGTAACTCAGATCCGTGAAGTGTCAGAATTAAGTGATGAAACAAAAGATCAAATAAAAGAAATAGCTTTTGTTAGATCTACTAGGGGTGTGGTATCAATAGTCAATATTGGCATTCACCCTTCATCTCAAAAGGCAATATTGCTTTATACAGATACATATCGACCAAGCTTATACTACGAATATCACGTTAATCAAATTAAGGAAATTTTAAAATAATCCTTTGCGATATTAGCCTTATAATATCTATCAATTGTTGATTTTCATAATTAAAAAATATAAATTATTGAAAGCTAGATTGTGTAGAGCACGATACTTTATTAGTGTCTTTACACAATCTTTTATTGTGTTAAAATTAATCGATATAGAGTCAAAGCACTAGACAATAATAAAAAATTATGGTATAATAAATAAGGTCACCAGGGGACATAGCTCAGCTGGGAGAGCGCTTGAATGGCATTCAAGAGGCCGGGGGTTCGAGTCCCCTTGTCTCCACCATTTGTCTTATTTTGGAGCTATAGCTCAGCGGGAGAGCATCTGCTTGACGTGCAGGGGGTCGGGGGTTCAAATCCCTCTAGCTCCACCATTTTTCTGTATATGTGTTGTCATATGATTAATTAAATCGGCTGAATAAGCCCAATCTACCATTATAGAAAATGGTAATAAAATAAATACTTAAAACTATCTCCCTTTTAAAAAGGTCCAACTTTTATTTGGACTTTTTTTTCAGACTTATGAACATAATTTCGTTTAATGGGTATAATATATAAGATATCGAAAAAGAGGGGCTTTATGGGGGTGTATTAATGAGACTTAAAAGAGATTTTTTTAGGCAAAATGTGTATGATCTGGCACAAACTTTACTAGGAAAAGTTTTATGTATAAATAGGGAAGGAAAACTTGAAAAGTACCGCATCGTTGAAACTGAAGCCTACGGTGGAGTAACTGATAAAGCAGCCCACTCTTATAATGATCGAAAGACAAAAAGAACCGCAGTCATGTATGATGATGGTGGGCATTTATATATATATCTTATCTATGGAATGTATTATATGTTAAACGTTGTGGCTAATGTTATAGGTATTCCTGAAGCAGTGCTTATTCGAGCCATAGAACCATTAGACAAAAAAGCTAAAAATATAAGGACCAATGGGCCAGGAAAACTATGTCGTCATTTAGGGATTGATATGAGTTATTATGGTGTTGACTTAACAACTTCCCATGATATCTACCTCATTGATGATGAATATATGGTTGATAAAGTTACTCAAACAACCCGAATAAATGTCGATTATGCTGAAGAAGATAAGGATTTATTATGGCGTTTTTACTTAACAAATAATCCTTATGTGTCCAAAAAATAGGAAATATTCAATGAATATCTTCATATAAGAATGAATCTCTTTCCAAAAAAATTAATGATTTAGACCTTTATTTATATATATAATCACCTTTATTTTTAAGTAAAAAAATGTAATAGCAATATCCATATTAAATAAGCCTAATTATGGTATAATATAATATATATTGGAAATGGAGAATTTATGAAAGAAACTAAACTAGAAACTAAAACTAAAAATACTAATCGTCATAAGTTGATCTTAAATTCAATTTATATAGTGGTGTTCTTAACACTAGCTGTTTTTGTCTCTCTATATATCTTACCAGTAATCAACAATCTTGGTACACCACAAGGGAGAGCTGAACTCAAATTACTAGTAGAGGAAAATTGGGTTTCTGCTTTTTTAATGTTACTTGGATTGCAAGTAGTACAAATAGTCATTGCTTTTATCCCTGGGTATGTAATTGATGTTGCTGCAGGGATGATGTTTGGACACTTCTGGGGAATAGTACTGTTGTCAATTGGTTCAACGATTGCGACTATAATTATTTACTATTTGGGAAAATGGTTGGGAACTCCCTTTATTAGATTATTTGTTAAGAAAGACTTTCAAGAAAAGTATGGGTTTTTAAAAAAGACCAAAAGAACAGAAGTTATCTTCTTCTTTATCTTTTTATTACCGGGCATACCAAAAGATGTTTTTGTTTACCTTGCTCCCTTAACTAAAATAAAACTTAGTCGTTTTATAGTTATTACCCTTATAGCAAGAATACCGGGATGGATATTAGAGTTAGCTGTAGGAAAGTCATTTATGGACGGTGACTTCTTAGTAACGATAATTTTTGTTATTGTCATTGTGGTACTGGCTACTATCGGGATTGTCTTCAGAAAACAAATAACAGAATTTTTAGAAAAAAGAGCATTTAAATCTAAGAAGATTGACAATCAAGAAAATGATTAAAACATCTTTTCTTTTTGATTCAAATATGATATAATAATAACGCTGTAAAGCGTTTATTCTGGAGGAATACCCAAGTGGCTGAAGGGGCTGGCTTGGAAAGCTAGTAGATCAGTAACATGATGCAGGGGTTCAAATCCCCTTTCCTCCGCCATATTAGCACAACAGTGTTGATACAATAGTATCGACCTTATAGAATACGGGCTCTTGAAAAAACTTTGTGTTTTTCATATTAAAGATAGAAAGTTTACGTTAAAAACCACAAAGTTTTTGCATTAAAAAAGGATCGTATATTACGGTCCTTTTTACATCCAAAATAGATTTAATTA
>DUOG01000067.1 GCA_012838945.1 Acholeplasmataceae bacterium
ATCATTGTCATTTGGTCAAGTTTAATTCTAAAACGCCATAAAATACACGAACTGACCATTGGTTCCTTTATTCCTATCATAGCTTTAATCCTTGCGATTATCATTATAAAATAAAAAATGCAAGTCCCGATTAGAGCATTATAGAAGTTAGAATCTTGCTCATAAATCTCTTTATATAATTGAATAAGTTCTTTTGAAAAATCATTAACATAAAACTTTCCATTTATTTCGTTTTGACTTATAGCAAAATATAATGCTCCTCCCCCAAGAAAAGGTTCAATATAATTATTAATATCATTTGGCATATTTTGTATTATTATTGGAAGCTCGTGTTCTTTCCCACCAGCCCATTTTACAAATGGTTTCATTATTCATTTACCTCTTTAACTTCTATGTTGTTTGCTCTGCATAATTCAACAATTTTTCTTTTGATTTTTGTGGTTGGCTTGTGTGTCCCTGCCTCCCATCTATTAACAGATTGATAGGCAACTCCTAAATAAATAGCAAACTCCATTTGAGTCATAATCAACTTGTCTCTTAGCTCTTTTACAGCTTTTTGATAATCTATCATATAAAATGCCTCCAAACCAATTAATACCACAATTATACCACTTTTTTCTCAAAAATACTATCTAACGGCAAATAATTCTTGGAATATTATAATTTTTTTCAAAATGTACTCATAAGATAAGTCCTAAATAAGTCTTATCAAAAATCGGAGACGCAATAATTTTGCTTCCAGATAAAATGCTTTTTTTAAAAAGTATTATCTTAAGCAAATTATTTTTATTTTTAAATGGGGATACAATATACCTGCCTGCATAAGGAATCATTAAAATTCAAGGAGGAAAGAAAAATGACAAAGACAACAATTTTATCACAATTATCAGAAAAGGAAATTAAAGGCTATACCGATACTATCGTAGATAACATTATATTATTAAATAAGGATGAGCATACTATAAACTGCTACTTTAAAAGCAATGATGTTCAATTTAATAGAAATGTACTTATTGAAGATGATGGCGAAGTATATGAAGCTGTTATTTATAATAATATAGGCGGATTAGTTATCTATAATGTGGAAGCAAAGAAATTAAAGAACGTAGCTTCATTAGAAAACGCATTAGTATTAGGAATTTTTATTGGCAAATTAGACTTAGAAATATCGTTGAATCAATTTATAAAATAAATACAAAATTGCAGGCAAATAAATCTTAAACGCTCACTGGATTAAATTCTGGTGAGCTTTTTTATTTTATACCCCCGTCGAAACCGCTTCTATTTCTCCATATATTGAAGAAAAGAAAAATATTTTTTTAAAACCGAACTTTTGCTTAATTCGTGCCGACTAAGACTTAGGAGGAAAGAAAGTATGGAAAAAATTTCACTTTTTAGCAGATATTTGTCCCTTTTCCTATGAAGAAGTTAAAAAGTTTCAAATTATAGATATTCAATTTGATAATTTTACTCTTTATCTATTGGGAAAAAGAATTAATAAAACATACGGACACATTGACATTTGGGCTCCATTTCTGTTGATGATAAAAAATTTTTTTAACTTTTTTATTCAAAAAGGTTATTAAAACACCAAAAATTGTCCCTTATCTCTTGGGGATAGGAAAAAATATCCGCCCGACTGAGTCGAACAACGCCATTGGATAGTGAAAAGGAATAAAAAGATTAGGACAAAATCTACAAAATGTTCTCTATCCCTATGAAGCAAGAAAAAACAAAATTTTAGGAGGTATAAAAAATGAATGAAATTACACTTTACGCATCAAATTTTAGAGGTCTTGCATCTAACACTAAATATAATCGCAAGATAACAATTACAAATATCGAAACACTTAGAAAGGCTTTATCAGTTGATTATGTACCTGTCTCCTATAAAGACAATACTAGAAGCATTAAAAACTTTATAAGTTCTAACTGCATCATAGTTGATTTGGATAATGATCATTCAAATAACGAAGCTGACTTTATAGATATAAATAAGGTTAAAGAATCATTCCCAGATGTTAGGTTCTATGTTCATTATTCAAGAAATAATATGAAACCAAAGAATGGTAAAAGCCCACGACCTAAATTTCATATTATCTTCTTTTGTAACGAAATTACTGATGAGAAAGCTTATTCAAAACTAAAGCAAGAAATATATGATTATTTCCCATATATCGATAATAACGCAATTGATTCAGCTAGATTTTTCTTTGGCACTGAAAATCCTCAAGTTGAATATGTAGATGGCGATATTACTATTGATGAATTTATCAAAGATAAAAGGTCGGAAGAATTCTTACTTCAAGATAGGCCAATTGTAGAAGGTACAAGGAATGCCACTCTACATAAATCCGCTGTAAAGATATTAAAAAGGTATGGAAACACTGATGAATCTTATAGTGAATTTCTAAAACTTAATGAAAGGTGCTCTCCACCACTTGAGGATAGCGAACTTAATAAAATATGGTCTAGCGCCCTTAAATACTATAAGGACAAGATAGAAACAAGTCCTGATTACGTCAAACCTGAAGACTATGGAGTTGAAAAATGGGATGAGATCATTCCACTTGATGAGCGACCGCTTGTGAAGTTTCCTCTAGAAGTCTTACCAGATGCCATCAAGAATTATTGTCTTGCAGTAAGTGAAGCAACACAGACACCAATTGATATGGCTGGCGTTATTGCTTTAGCCTTACTTGCATTGTCGATGCAAAGAAAATACCAGATTGCAGGGAAGCATGATTGGATAGAACCTCTTAACTTGTATGTGATGGTTGTAGCTGAGCCAAGCGAACGAAAGTCTGCTGTCATTAACCAGATGATTAAAGTCATTCACGCATTTGAAACTAACTACAATGAAGCACATGCTTTAGAACGAGAGAAAAGCGAAATTGAATATCAATCCCTTATTGCTAAGCGAAATAAGCTTGTAAAGGATGTTGAAAAAGGCAAAGCACAATCTTCCGATTTAGATGCTGTCATTACCGAAATAAATGGTTTTAATAGACTTCATAAACTAATCCTTACTGTAGATGATGTTACTCCTGAAGTCTTAGCTAATAAGCTAAAGGAACAAGATGAATCATTATCCATATTCTCAAGTGAAGGCGGTATATTCGATATCATATCTGGTGCTTATTCAAAGATTGTAAATATAGATATTCTTCTCAAAGCTTATTCAGGTGATTTTGTTAGAGTCGATAGAATCGGTCGTGAATCTATCTCACTTAAAAAGCCAAAGCTAACAATTCTTTTGATGGTCCAACCAAAGGTGTTAGAGAACATCATGAACAACTCAGTATTTAGTGGACGTGGTTTAAATGCAAGATTTCTATATTCAATTCCTGAATCTAAGGTTGGTACAAGAAAACTATCAACCATTGAAATCAGCGATGACATTAAACAGGAATTCTATCGCTTAGTCAACTCTATTCTTAATGAAGATACCAAGTTTATAGACACCATAGAATTATCAGATGATGCCTATAAAGAACTTGAGAACTTTCACGATGCCTTTGAAATAAGACTTAAAACTGAACTTAAGAATATCGGTGCCTGGGCAGGAAAGCTTGTCGGTAACATTCTTAGAATATCAGGACTACTAACTAGAGCAAGAGAAATAAAGTATGACCCATTCTTGAATGATGGAACACCAGATAAAGATGGAAACTATATCGTTCAAAAAGATGTCATGCTTGATGCCATAAAGCTTGGTGAGTACTTCTTAGAACATGCTCTATATGCTTTTAACGCATTAGGTAATGATTCCATAAAGAAAAACGCTAAGACAATCCTTAATGCTATCTTTCGTCAAGAACCTCACCTTACTGAAATAACAACAAGAGATATTCAAAGGATGTGCAGACAATTCAAGAAAGATGATTTGCCACCAGTTTTAGATCTACTTTGTGATTATGGATACCTTAAAGAAAAAGAGTTCGTGGCTAAAGGAGTCGGAAGGCCAAAAGGAACAATCTATCTAGTTAATCCAGCAATTTATAACACTGAGTAATATTGTCCGTTTTGTCCTTTTGTCCCTATAGATACGTTGTTACTTATTATTTATTTATTTTTAAACTATCTATTCTTGTTTACACCTACGAGGACAATACGGACAAAAAGGACATAATTCATCTTTTTTGGAGGTAATTATGAACTCAATTAGAAGTCCGACTCAA
>DUOG01000068.1 GCA_012838945.1 Acholeplasmataceae bacterium
CCATCAACATCATTTTGAAAGTAATATTCTGATAAGGCCATTTGCTTATATTGGTCTGCTGTCAAATCATCGGTGCTTTCCCAACGAGAAAAAGCAAGACGCGACGGTATTTCTTGATCATTTACCTTTACCCTAAAGTTATTGGTTAGATAATTATATTTTGAAAACAACGGAAGACAAAAATCAATTTGTTCTAAATCACCTGAATTAAAAATTTCATAAGATAAAGTCACTTGTGCTTGTCGTTCTAAATTGTAATCTAAAACAAGGTTATCAGCGTTGAGAAGATCTATCTGATATTCTCTGCTCTTTACTTCTAAATTATTCTCACTTAATGGGATCATTCCTCTAAAAGGGTTCCGCTCATATGGCGGTTTACGTATAGGTGGCATCGCGTAAACAATAGTAATTTGAAGCAATAATAATAAAACTAAAGTGAATAATCTAAAAAATCTTTTCATAACCTTCCCTCCGCTGAGTTTTTTTATGAATTATTATTCTTACAACTATATATATTACCATTATATTACATTAAATTGAAAAAATTAATAGGTCACCAAATTGTGTAAGATTTTATCCTGTTAACTATGCCAGTACATAAATTATCGATGTGATTAACTTAACTCAGTAAACCTTTTCTGGTGAAACTAACTTCATTTTTATTTCTTTCTCGGAAACATTTATAATAATTGATATACTTTAAACTTGTCATGTTCAATATCATCATCAGAAATTTGAATAATATCGATTAATTTAAAAGGGGTTCGGTATAATAAGTACTTACGGAATTCTTTGAGCGGATAAAATAAAATAATCTTTATTTCTCTTTTATTTTTCTCATATGATTTTAAAATGTTTTGAACAACATTTTCAAATATTGTTATTGAAAAAGGATTAAAAAAATAAAAAATATTATCCCGATCATCAATACCGTACTCCTCAGCAAGCACATACTCAAAATTTAATTTGACTTTACAATTTGGTACTTTTTGATATCGATAATAGTTTTGTTTTAACTCTTTGTATACATCATAATTACCTTCAATTCCAGTAACATCAATATCAAAACGATTATGAACATAAAAAGCTACTCTACCCAAGCCGCAACCAAAATCAACAAACTTATCATTGCGTTTTATTATAACTCGCTGAAACAATTTTTCTAATGCATAATAAGGCGTTGCTTCATATCGGTTATAGTCCATCTCCTCTTCTGCCCACTCCCTTATTCCAATTGTCTTAATATTTAATAATTTATCATATAATATTTCACTCATATTTTAATTGCTCCAGATCTATTTGATTAAAAAGAAACTCCATTAAAGGAGCTTCTTTTCCTTTAATTTATTTTACTACAAATATAGTTAAATGTCCATTATTTTTAAAGGCTATATCCTCTTGTTCATACCTCCATACTAATTTCAAACTAAACGCCTTCTATTACTCTAACACTTCATCTCGAGTTATTTTGTGACATATTCCTAAATGTAATTTTATTATTATTTCTTAAAGAGTCAACTTATGTTATCTAAAAAAGCATTCCTTTTGTACTGACTCCTTTATATTCTAAATCACTCTGTTACCTGTTAACATTATTTAGATTTTATATATCACATTCCAAATTTAAATAGCACTTAGGGATTCTCTCAAAAATAAAATGTCCTAACAAGGATGTTAGGACATCTTTTTAACTAAAACTTATTGATTAGCGATATCGGTTTTCAATTGCTGGCCAATTGATAATTTCAAACCAATTATCAATATAATCGTTACGTCTATTTTGATATTTTAGATAATAAGCATGTTCCCATACATCTAATGGTAGTAGGGGAACTAAACCTTGTTCAAGAGGAGTATCTTGATTTGGGGTTGAAATAATCATTAACTTCTTATCTTTATCACTCACCAGCCACGCCCAACCAGAACCAAAGCGACCAAGAGCAGCTTTCTTAAATTCTGATTTAAAGTTCTCTAATGATCCAAAGGTATCATTAATTTTATTGATAAAACTATCACTTGGCAGTGATGAGTCCGGTGTCATACTCTTCCAAAATAAGTTATGGTTATAGACACCACCACCATTATTCCTTACAGCAAGTTGAATACTTTTTGGTAAGTTATCTAGGCGAGTTAACAATTCTTCTAATGTCAAGTTATGTAATTCAGGGTGCTTTTCGAGAGCGTTATTTAAGTTATTAACATAAGCTTGATGATGTTTTGTGTGATGAATAGTCATTGTTTCTTGATCAATGAATGGTTCAAGGGCACTGTAAGAATACGGCAATGCCTCAAGTTTAAATGGGTATTTATTCATAAAATCCCTCCTTCTTTTATATTATATAACAAAAGTTAGCCAAAGCAAACTTTTTTGCTTACTATTTACCGATTTGGGTGATTTTATCACATAAAAACCATTTAAAAATATTCGCTACAAGTTTTTTAATAGATATGCCTTACTTATCTCAAAGCATACTTTAAGTGTATAATAAATGAATGGAAATGCAGAACTATTAAACTTTGTCTTTCAAAACTCACAGATGGGCATCATAACGATAAAACAACTATTAGACATTGTTACCGACAATAATTTTAAATCCCTAATTAAGTCTCAATTAAATGAGTATGAAGAAATTAATAAAAATGCCAAACAAATGCTTAGTGAACATGGATATGACGAAAAAGGAATAAATGCTTTAGAGAAAGTGAGAACCTATTTGATGATTAATTTTCAAACACTTGGTGATAAAACGCCTTCTCATATCTATGAAATGTTAATCATCGGCAGTAATATGGGAGTTATTAATGCTGTGAAGAATCTTAAAAAGTATGCTAATGCTGATGGAGATATTATAAACCTTATGGAAAGGTTACTAAGATTTGAGGAAAACAACATTCAAGAATTGAAAGCCTACCTTTAAAATGTAATTTAAAGGTATTAATAATAAAAAAAGGTATATATTGCTTTATTGTTTTATAAATCAATTAAACCTTTTTTTATACGCTTGAATTCATGCAATTTAAAATACATAGTGATGGCTGTAGGCATATAAGCCCCATTTAACCCGAACCCATACCCTGAAGGTAATCTCGGGCACCACCATTTTAATATCATTATATGTATATTTTATTTCCGAGATTCGGTAATTTCCATTATTTTTTCAACTATTTCTGGAAAATACCATTCCAGTTTTCGGCGATTGAAAATAGCAAAGGTATTAGTAGTATCACTCACTGCTTGTCCCGTATCCCACCAAATACAAGGAATACCATAATTAGTTGCTTTTTCTAAGTAATATTCAAGCCACTCTAAGCGTGCTTCCAGATTCTTTTTATCACGGGAAGCATATTCGCCAATGATAACAGCCTGACCATTTTTAATCCAGTAATTATAAGCTACATCTAATGCGGAGTCAATCGGTACTGTGTCTTTGGGATTAAATTTATCAAAGGTTGTTTCAGTAGTATAGTCATGCGCAAAATTATACGGTGCATATGAATGAATCGATACTATTACATAATCATCATCAATCAACTTCAGATTCTTTGCCAGGGTAGTAGATATGCCACCACCACAAGTTGTAATCATCAGATGACGTTTCTTATTATTACCTGGAGCCTTTCTTATCGTATCAACAAACACTTGATTAAAATGATTTATTACATCAAATGTTTCCTTGTCTCCTCCCCATTGAATTGAGGAACTAGCATTATATTTTCGCGGTTCATTCATCCCTTCAAAAATAAGATGCTCATCATATCCTTGAAAACGAATAGCAATTTGAGTCCAAAGTTTCTCCATAATAAGTGATCCCAACTCTTGATTTTCATAGGTAGTATCATTCCATCGCTCATGATGCATATTGATGATTACAAAAGTTTTCCCATCAATCGCATAATCAACTACTTCTTGTACCCGGTTTAAATAGTTACTGTCAATTTGATAGGTATGGATGTTAAAATGACCTTCCCAAGTAACCGGTATACGGATTACATTAAAACCAGCCGCTTTTACAAAATCGATCATTTCTTTGGTGGTCCTTGGATTGCCCCACAATGTTTCACCAGGTGCATCAAAAGTATTACCAAGATTCCAACCTGCTCTCATTTCTTTTATAAGATCATTTGATTTGATATTGCGCATCTTTTTAATTTCTACTTCCCAGATTGCTGTGACGACTAGATCACTTTTAACATTATCAAATTCGGTATCCCAACCAGCGAAGACATAATGTTTCCTTTCATAAACCGGAGGAATAGCTGATTCATTTTCTTTTACAATTTGATAATATTCACCTTCAACTAAAGTACCCCCATTACTATTAAACATTACTGTATAATATTTTTCCTCTTCTTTTGAATCATCATTTTGGTTATTTTTAGTACAACCTATTAAACCAACTAGATTGAATAATATAATAAATAATAAAGCAATTTTTCTCATAGTTAACCTCTTTTATTAATAGTCTAGTATAATAAACTCATCATTTACAAATCTAAAGTCATCATCCCAGAAAATCTCACTATATCGTGTTCCTTTGATTGATCCCCTTTCAAAGGCAAAGAATTGCATCAAATCAATTTCTTTAGTGCACTTATTATATCGATACAAATAATAAGCACTACTACTGACGATCATTCCACCATATCTTTTAACTTTAAAATAATAAATATAGTCCCCACCTTCAATACCGGAATCCAATTCATTGTAAGAGAATTCAATCTGAGGTTCTTTGTAGATGGTCAGTTTTTTGGTATTTGGGTCAAATAAATAAGTTTGTGACTTTACCCCTCCAGGAAACAACTGACTCCCCTTCTTTACCCATTCAGCACTAAATACAATTTTTCCATCATCTCTAATATAACCAGTAGTAAAATCAGTATCTTGATCAAAGGTATATATTTCTTTTACATCAATACTAATGTTATCAAAACCTACCTGGTATAGATTGCTATTAGTGATTAAGTATTCGGTTAGTATTACTTTTCGTCTACTGTTAAAACTAGTTATAGAAGACACATAATCATAACCTTTAGTATCTCCAACCACAAAATAGGTATCTCCAATCATTTTAAGACTTTTCTGTTCATGGATAGACCAAGCATTATATAGTATATCATTTTCTAAGTCAAAATAATCTAATCCATTAATAAATACAAAAGGCGCGATAAATTGAGACATTAAAATCCGGAGATATTTTCGACCATTTGATTCAAAAATTTTTAAACTGTAATTGTAATCTAGAGTTTTAGTTATTGATCTAAACTCAATGTCATCGAGTTTAGTATACTTTAAATATCCTCCAGTATTTAGAATCAAATAATCTTCTAAAAGCCAAAAATTATAAGCACCAGGAATATCGGTTGCTTCATTATTGAATAGATTAATTTTGACAAAACCATCAACTTGAGGGTTTTGTTTTCTCAATACTAGATAATCTGAAGTTACATAGAAAAAACTTTGTAAATTATTACTTAAATAAATTACTTCAACTTCTTTTTCTTTTGGCGAATATTTATATAATACTGTACTAACAATTTCATTTGATTCATTTCTAATACTTAACTTAGCTATCATATAAATCTCATTATTAAGATAATGATAGTCAATGACTTCTACAATATTATAGGTTTTACCTTCATATTCAATTTCATTTACAAGGGTTTCGGTATCCTCTCCAGTAGTTTTAGTACGGATATTTCCGCGATAAATGTAATTACCATCCCACTCAGCTAGCTCTTCATCACTTGGAACCATATCTTCATATTCTTTCATACAGCCAGTTAAACATAAAAGTGAACTGATGAATAGTAAAAATATAACAACCCTCTTCATCTCTTTTCCTCCTAAAAGGGATTATCTTAAAATATAATATCTTTGAACTATGGTATTATAGTTTGAACTATAAAATTCTTCTTCTAAAATACCATTACATTTTTGAATAACCTTAGCTGATGCAATATTAGATTTATCACAAGTTAGATATACCTTTTTAATTCCTAAGGTATCATATATTTTTAATGTGTCAGTAAGCATTTTGGTCGCATAACCTTTATTACGCTCAGTTGGTCTAATTGAGTAACCAATATGACCCCCTTCTTTTCTTAAATTATCATTTAAGGATAATCTAGTATTTATCATTCCAATTATCTTATCATCTTCTTCTCTAACATAAAAGTAGGTTAAAGCAGGCACCTTATTTTCTTTAACATTGATAATATCGATATAAGAGATCACATTGTCTAACCAACTTTCGTAGTCTGATTCAGTTAAAAAGCGATCTAGTCCACCCGTGCCATTAATCTCTGACCCATGTTCACGCATTTCTTTAATAAAATCAATTGCTTTTTCTTTATATCGTATATTAGGAAATACCAGTTTCATCATTAATCCTCCGAGTATATTATACATTGCGTTATCCATTCAGATATAATACTTTCCAACATTTCTTGATGTTTAAGGAAATCTTCCTTATTTTTAAAAGTTGCTAGGGCACGATCGTTTGCTTTCCATTCTAAAAGTTGAGAATCATCACTTAAAAGTCGCTCTTTTGGTTGGCTTTTAACTTTGGAACCGCGATGAAAGATTACTTGAACTTTAGATAGAGGAAAGAGTTTTAATGTAATAAGATCATAATTAAGGTAAGAGTAATTAGGTGCATTCCATTTAATGTTTTCAACTAAGCATTGCTGCTTTAAAATAATATCTCTCAATAAATCTATTAGCTCCCGATGGGGATGATTTAAATTATCTAAAAATCTAGTTACCTCTTCATTATATCTTTCTTTCATAAACCCTCCAGCAACCTATAAAACTAATTAAATTATAACAACAAATACCATTTTTGTCTATACTTATCTACATAGAAAAAGTCCACTATCTCGTGGACCGTTTTTTTTTATTTCACTTGATGATTGGCATCATCATCTAATTGTTGATTGTCTTTTCCTTCTTTTAAAAAGTTTTTAATTTGAACTAATTTCTTATATGAGAATCCATATTCTTTAGCCAGTATGTTAAGATCGCCCTTTTTGATTAAATAGGCGTCTACATAGGCCAGTTCAGCATCATTGTGTCGGTCAGGCAATAACTTTGATAGCAGCTTCACCGCCAACGTATTACGATTTTCTTTTTCATTTTTGTTATTGATCTCTTTGGCTTGCTTTTTAATGTTATTAAATTCTTGAAGAAAAGCTAGAACAGTTATACCAGCAATAATAGCACAAAAAACTCTAAAAGCTGTAATTGGAACCACCAAAAATAAAACTATACAGCCAATGAAGACGATTAGTGAAAGTAATGATAGTTTCAATATTTGCTTACTTGAATTTGATGATTTAGCTATAAACTCATCAATACAATCATCGCAGATGGCCGTATGAATAATATCCCCCATCGCTTGATAGTATTTGTTTTTTCTAAATCCTCGATCGACCATTGTTTTTAAAGTCACTAACTCGAATTGATTTTCGGTAGGTGCCCCACATTTTTTACAATTTGAAATCTTGTTCTCCATATTATCTTTCCTTTACAAATAAATTTAAATCCAACCAATTCCGGTCAATAACAATACCCATAAGAATATGGTGATAATCGAAAAAGTGGATGTGAAAGCGACAATTTCTCCCGCTAAATCACCGTCTGCTCCTAATTCTTTTGCCATTACATAAGTGTTAACAGCGGTTGGAACACTACTTAAAGCGAAGATCGTAGCCAGTTCAATTTCCCTAAATCCTAACCAATAACCGATTAGGACAAAGACTAATGGGATAATGATTAATTTACCGATACAAACAAAGAATAAATAAACCTTGTTTTTTTGAATGTTTCCATACTTTAAACCTGCTCCAAGCAAGATTAGGGCCAGAGGCGTCACTACTTTGCTCATATCAACTACTACTTTTTCAAAGATTTCCGGTAATGTCCAATTCAGTAGTTTGACAATTAGACCAAAAATAGCACCAATAATGATTGGATTTTTGATGACACTAAGAGCAATCTTTCCAAAGTTAGCTTTATTTCCACGTTTGTTCTCTAATAGTATAACACAAAAAATGTTTGAAAAGGGTACAATTATAGAAACACAAACCGCCGCAACCCCCACTTTTTCCGGACCATAAATAGCTAAAGTAATTGGCATCGCATAAAGAATTGAATTAGAACGATAGATTCCTTGGATGACACTTGCTTGTACAGGTCTTTCTTTTATAAAAATAGGGATTATTAAATTCAGGATGATAAAGACAACCGTATACATAATCAATAGGAATAATACTAGTCTCAGATTGAAAGACTCTTCGATACTAGAATTATAAATATTGACAAACATAATGGTAGGAAAAAACAAACTATATATTAATTTATTAGTTTGACTAAGTCCAGTATCCCCGATCCATTTTAATTTTTTTACTAGAATTCCTAAAAGGATATAAATACAAATTGGTGCAACAACTGAGAGCGATAAATAAAAGTCCATAGTCTTAACTTCTTCTAGGGTTAATTAATGATTTAATTCCACCGGCATTTAATATTTTCATAGCATATTCGGAAATTGGCTCAATATAAGCACTCTTTCCAGTTCGGCTATTTGTGGCTAACTGTTGATCCATATCAATGATTAATTCATCACCTTTAACAGCAATTTCATCAATGTTTGGACAAACGATTAGTGGCAAACCCATATTAAAGGCATTACGATAAAAAATTCTAGCAAAACTTTTGGCTACAACAGCTCCTACCCCTTTCACTTTAAGAGCGATAGCAGCATTTTCTCTACTAGAGCCACAGCCAAAATTGGTTCCAGCAACAACAATGTCACCTTTAACAAATTCTTTAGCAAAAGTATCAGATGCCCCTTCTAAACAGTGGCTTGCCATTTCATTATGATCTGTTACATCAAGATATTGTCCTGGATAGATTTGATCAGTATCAATGTTGTTTCCAAAGATATGCATTTTTCCACTTATTATTCGAGAAATCATAATAAACCTCCTATTTTAAATAAGGTGTCGGATCAGTTATGACACCATGTAGAGCTGAGGCTGCAACTGTTGCTGGAGAAGCGAGGAATATCTTACCCTTATTATGCCCCATTCTTCCTGGGAAGTTGCGACTTGATGAAGTAATACATGTTTCTGATGCAGCAATCAATCCCTCATGAGTACCTAAACAGGCGGCACATCCTGGAGTAACAAATGTACAACCCGCTTCTAATAAGTCATTAATATATCCTTGTCTGATAGCCTCTAGTTGAACTGCCATTGAGGCTGGAACAACTAACATTCTGGTGTCCTTATGAATCTTTTTACCTTTTAAGATTTTTGCTGCTACAGCAATATCTTCTAAACGACCACCGGTACAAGTACCAAGGAATGCTTGATCAACTGGGGTTCCTATGTATTGATCAATATCATATACATTATCAACACTATATGGAGCTGCCAATTGAGGTTTAATATCAGAAACATCAAATGTTAATTCATCATCATATACATAATCTTCATCAGTTGTATAAATAGTATAGTCAGTAATTCCTTTTTCAGTTAAGAATGCCTTAGTAACTTCATCTGGATGAATATAAGCTGCTTTTGCGCCCATTTCTGTTGTCATATTACACATAGTCATTCTTTCTGCAACACTAAGTTGTGGTATCAATGTACCAGCAAACTCTACACCTTTGTAAATAGCAAAGTCGGCACCTACTTTACCAATGATGTGTAAAATAACATCTTTGGCGTAGACTCCTTCTGCAAGCTTTCCATTTAAATTTATTTTTATTACTTTTGGTACTCGGAACCATAATTCACCGGTTTTCAAAATGCAAGCTAGGTCAGTAGCCCCAACTCCTGTCCCAAAGGCACCAAAAGCACCATGAGTTGGAGTATGAGAATCGGTAATGACAATTAATTTACCAGGAGCAACTAATCCTTTATCAGCCAATATCTGATGACATACACCAGTATTGACATCCATTAATTTTTCAATTCCTTGTTCTTTAGCAAATTGTCGAAACTCGGAGTGGGTTTGAGCTTGTTTAATAGTTGATGCCGGAGCGTAGTGATCTAAGAAAATAACTACACTATCTGGATTAGCTACTTTTTCTCCACCTATTTCACGAAATGAATACATTGTTTGAGGGTATAAATCATTAATACCAGCGATATCAATTTTACAATTAACAATCTCACCGGATGTTACCTTCTCTAAACCCGCATGAGCAGCTAATATTTTTTCTAACGCATGCATAATTTTTCTCCTTTTTAAAATTATATGCCTTAATAAATATTTACCAGTAAGGAAAACCTTACTGGCAAATTTAACTTCAAATAAATATTACTTTAAATTACACTAAGAATTGTGCAAAAATTGATAATAGTAAGGTTGAAATAAGTAGGATGAATGCTCCACCAATACGAGAACTGATTTGAGCAAATGGCATTAATTCCATTCTGTCAGCTGCTGATAAACAAGCAACGTCTCCAGTACCACCCATATTAGCCATACATAGACCAGAAGTGATTGCACCTTCAACTGGATAGAATCCAACAAAGTGAGATACAACACCAGCACCAGCGATTGCGCCAATAACTGTAACTAAGCAAAGTACTAAATATTTAAGTGAGAATGCATTGATAACATCACCCAATGTTACATAAACAGCACCGATACCAACTAATAACATTGATGTTAAGTTCTTAGACATGAATTGGAAGAATTGATGACATGCAATTTCAATTTTTGATGGTAATAATCTACCTACTTTACAAATAGCAACCGCGATGATCATCCAAGCATAAGCATGAATATTTCCAAAGAAAGTCTTGTTTGGATCAGCTAATAACATAAGCTTATTAACAATGATACCTAAGCAGAAGAAAGAAGCAGATACTAAAATACCAACACCAAGGTTTTTAATATCAATTTTATCGCGTTCTGCAAGTTCTTCTGGTGTTAAGTCATATTCGCGTGGGTCGCCAGCTGTCTTCATTAAAGCACCGTTACCATTGAATTTTTCACCTTTGAAAATCTTTGGAAGTAATCCAGAGAATACGATTGCTAATGTATTACCGATTGCAACTGCCGGAACCATTACGTTTAGTGCTCCTTGATAATCAAAGGATTCAAAGATTTGTGACATTGGAACTGCACCTGCACCCATACCGCCACCCATGATAGGAAGACCGATTAATAGCATTGCTTTAACGCCGCCGTAACCTATGATTGTACCAAATAACCAAGTTAATACTAAAGCTACGAATACACCACCTAAGATAGCAGGGAAGAAACGAGCAGAAGCTTTAGCTAATAGTTTACGGTTCATACCTAAGATAGAACCAGTAATTAAAGCAGCAATATACCAATCAAGGAATCCGCCACTACTAGCAAAGAATGTTTGCATTGCACCAGAGATTTTAACTGCTCCAGTGCTTTCATTAATAGAAGCAACTACGATTGAGTCTGGGAATAAATTGAAATAAACCATAGCAGAGGTAGCAAAAATGGTAACAATGGCACCACCGCCAAGATAAGAACGAACGATTGGAGTTTTCTCACCAATTTCATTGAAAATTGTACCTAAAACGATCATAAGACCGAACATACCCAACATACCGACTGGTAAATTGGATTTAACCATAACGTCAGCACCTGTAATTCCAATTGGAATATAAGTAACTGCTAAAATGATTACTGCAAAAATTGCGAAGTAGTACCAAGGCATACCATATAATTTGTATGCTGCAAGTTTTTCTTTAAAAGTAAGTTTCTCAGACATAATTATCTCCTTTTCTTTTCTAAAAAATATTTTTTTAAATTTTTAGGCTTTTACTTTTGACGTGGAGCGCGAGCGATTCCAAGCTCTTCGGCCACGGATGCGACTTGGTCAGCAACTACATCAGCGACTCGTTTATCAAAGGCGCCAGGAATAACATATTCCTCATGTAATTCTTCCTCTGTAATTAAGGAAGCAATTGCTTTTGCTGCTGCAATCTTCATTTCTTCAACAATTTGTTTAGCTTCAACCATTAATGCTCCTTTGAAGATTCCTGGGAAAACTAAAACGTTGTTGATTTGGTTAGCATAGTCACTACGTCCTGTTGCAATAACTCTTGCGCCACCAGCTTTAGCATCTTCTGGCATAATTTCAGGGATTGGATTTGCCATCGCAAAAACAATCGCATCTTTTGCCATAGTAGCAATCATATCCGAAGTAACAATATTCGGAGCAGAAACACCAATGAAGATATCCTTATCTTTGATAATTTCTGTTAGCGAACCACGTTCACCATCTTTGTTAGTAATAGTTGCCATATGGGCTTGAGCTGGATTCATCCACTCTTCACCTACAGCTAGTGCTCCTTTTCTGTCAACGAGGACAATGTCTTTTGGTTCAAACTGTAATAACAATTTACAAATTGAAATTCCAGCTGCACCTGCACCATTGATTACAATGCGAACATCTTCCCATTTTTTGTTGACAACTTTTAAAGCATTGATTAAACCAGCAGCTACAACGATAGCTGTACCATGCTGATCATCGTGGAAGACTGGAATATCTAATTCAGCCTTTAGTCTTTCCTCGATCTCAAAACATCTTGGGGCGGAAATATCTTCGAGGTTAATGCCACCAAATGTCGGTGCTAAGTATTTGATTGTCTTGATGATTTCTTCAGTGTCTTTAGTGTCAAGACAAATTGGGAAAGCATCAACACCGCCAAATTCTTTAAATAGCACTGCTTTTCCTTCCATTACTGGCATCGCAGCTTCTGGACCAATGTCCCCTAAACCTAATACTGCCGTACCGTCGGAAACTACTGCTACCGTATGACCTTTAATGGTATAGCGGTAAGCTTCATGCTTATCAGCATGAATTTTTCGACATGGTTCAGCAACACCAGGAGTATAAGCTGTCGATAATTCCACTCTGTTAGTAACTGGAACCTTAGAAACTATTTCTAATTTTCCACGATTCTTCTCACAGAGCTCTAAACTCAAGCGATTATAATCCATAATCTACCTCCTAGGATATAATATCACATACATTGTAATCGGTTTCATAATAATATTCAATATTAAAAAGATTTAAAAACACTTTAGAAAGTAAAAAAAATGAGATAACATGCGTTTTATCACTATGCAAGTTGAAAATTATCGATTCATAAGGTATAATTATAAGCGAAAAGAGAATTTTGAATAAGGATAATATTATGAGAGAAAAGAAACAGTTATCTATTAGGTGGCAGTTAATTATTGTAAATGTAATTGTTGTCATCCTCACCTTACTAGTTGGTACTACCATCTCCCTAACATTTTATGTCAGGACGATGGAAACCCAAATTGAGTCAGAATTGCAATCAGTTGCATTTATGCTTTCTAAAACAGAAATGGTAATCGAAACTTTAAAAGTTAATGAACCTAATCAAGAACTAAATGAATATATCGATTTAATCTTAGAGGGAAACACTGGCATTAACGTTATTACGATTGCTGATATGACCGGGAAACGAGTTTACCATCTAGACAAAGATAGAATTGGTGAATACTTTGTTGGTGGCGATGACGTTGAAATATATCAAGGTAAATCATATTCTTCCAAAGCCCACGGAACCCTTGGTTATCAATTACGTTATTTCCAACCAGTATATGATGAAACTATGACGCAAATTGGTTTTGTAATGGTCAGTAAATTAATGTCAGAAGTTAAAAGTATGCAGAATATTATTATCGTTAATATGGTTCGCTTTAGTATCATTAGTTTAATCATCGGAATTACGCTTGCTGTAATTTTGGCAGAAAGAATTAAGATCGCTCTAATCGGTTATGAACCATCGCATATTGCACGACTTTTAATTGAGCGTGAGGAAATCTTTGATTCCTTAGAGGAAGGTCTGATTGCTATCAATCGCGAAGGAGAAATCATCCTTGCAAATAAATCGGCATTGGCACTCCTTAATGTTGAAGTTGGCAACATCAGAAAAAGAAAATCTGATGAAATTATCCCACAGATTAAGCTTATGGATACAATTAAAACAGGTCTTCCAGCTAATAATCTCAACACAATTATTTATAACCGAGATATCATCTATGACAAACTACCAATTAAAGATAAATCAAATGTGATTGGTGCTTTAGTTGTAATGAGAAATAGAACTGAAGTTAAGCAATTAGCTCAACAATTAACGGGGGTTAATCACTTTATTGATTCCTTAAGAGCTAATAATCATGAATTTATGAATAAGCTCCATGTTATCCTTGGTTTACTCCAAATTGGAGCAATTAAGGACGCTGAAAACTATATTACTGAAATATCTAATCGTCAAGCAATAATCATCAATACCATAACAGAAAAAATAGAAAATAGGCGAATTGCTGCCTTATTACTAGGAAAAATTAGTCGAGGAAATGAGTTAAATATTAGGGTAAAATTGCTACCTAATTCTTATTTACCTAGCCACAGTAAATTTCTTTCTACCGATTCATTGGTAACAATTATCGGAAACCTCATTGAAAACGCAATGGATGCCATCAATTGTGAAAAAGAAGACGATTATGAAAAAGAAGAAATATCGATCTTCATTCATGAAGATGATAATAATCTCGTTATTTCAGTTGATGATACTGGCATCGGAATGACAGATGACACAATCGAAAAAGTTAGAAAGGGTGGTTACTCCACCAAAGGCAGTGGCCGGGGCACCGGTATGACCTTAATAAAAAATATCCTTGAAAATAGTGAAGGGGAACTAATAATCGATTCTAAAAAAGATGTGGGGACAAGTATAGTAGTCATTGTTAAAAAGAAACGTATCTAGGAGGTACAAAATGATAAGAGCAATAATTGTTGAAGATGATCCAATGGTAGCAGAGATTAACAAACGATACTTGTCAGAATTTCAAGACATTGAAGTCACCGAAATCTTTAAGAATGGACGCGATGCCTTAGGCTATCTTTCAAAAAATCCCGTTGATTTAATTATTTTGGATATTACGATGCCAGTCCTTGATGGCTTAGAATTAGCTAAAATCATTCGAGAAAATCGCATCAATTCTGACATTATTGTAGTTACTGCTGCTAATGATATAGAACACCTAGATGAAATGTTACGTTATGGAGTTATTGACTATTTAATTAAACCATTTGACCGTAATCGTTTCAATAAAGCTATCAATAAGTTCTTAAAAAAAGCAAATCTTTTTTCAAGGCAAAATGAGTTACGGCAAGAAGAAATCGATTCAATTTTCAATGCTAAAAATCAATATGACAATGAACTTGAAAAAGGAATCCAAGCACCAACCTTAGAAAAAATTAAAAACTATATTGTCTCATCAGGAAAAACAAGATTCAACTGTGATTTCCTCGCCCAAGAATTAAACTTATCAAAGGTAACCATTAGACGATATCTAAACTATTTAGTTGAAGAGGACTACCTCATTAATACCGTTGACTATGAAACTGGTGGTAGACCATCAATAATTTATATATTAAAGTAAGAAAAAAAGCTTCCAAAGAAGCTTTTTTATAATCTATATTATAAATCCTAAAATACCAGCCACCAGCACAATCAAAGGTGCTGGTATTTTTTTTGATATAAGTAGTAAGGCTGTGCTTAGAACAACCGCATAACTCACATAATTAACTGGAAGCTTGATAGCTGATTTAATAGCCGTCATTAAAATTAAACTTGCTACAGTAACCGTTACTCCTTTCAAGAAGTATTTCATCAGGACAAGGTTTCGAGCCTTTTTCCATAAAGGAAAGATAAAAAATACTAGCATAATACCCGGCAAGAAGATACTAAGACCTCCGATAATCCCCGCAAGTAATGATAGACCAGAACCCGAGAAGGCCCGGGCACTAACAAACCCCGCAAAACTAAATAGCGGTCCAGGAACTGCCTGGTCAATTGCATATCCTGATAAAAAGTCAGAAAGAGAGATTAAAGATTGAGACTCAACCAAATCTTGAATCATAAGGGGTATTACAATTTGACCACCACCAATAACCGAATAACCATAACGGTAAAAAGATGAAAAAAGGGTAATCCAAGGACTATTAATCCAAACTCTAAGCCCCTCATTAAGTAGGGCGAGGCCAATAACAATACCTAAAATCCACCACCTTGGTTTTAATTTGTTGGTTGTTCTTTCTTTGTCTTTCAAGTGAGGAATTAAATAGATAAGCCCACCACTAATTAACATCAATGGCACAACCCATATTGAATAATCAACCAGCCAAAGACCAATCGCAAGCATTGCTAAATACATTATCCAGTTAATCTTTTGATCTAATATCTTTTTTGATAAAGTGAACGCAGCATAAATAATAAACCCCACCGCAACCGCAGGCAAGTATGTGGTTATGGCTTTCCATCCTTCATTTCTATCAATTATGCTAAAAAACACCCCAAATAATGCCATGATAATTATCGCTGGTAGTGCCCAAACAATGAAAGAAAAAAGTGCTAGTATTGGTCCACCAATATAATAACCGATAGCAGTAATGGTTTGAGAACTGCTTGGACCAGGAACTAAAGCGTATAACCCGATCATCTCGGTTAGTTCTTCTTCAGTTAAGTATTTTCTTTTTTCCACTAAGATTGATGAAAACACGCCATAATGCGCTTCCGGTCCCCCATAAGAACCAAGCGAACACATAAAAACATCCCAAAGAAAACTTGACCATTTTACTTTTTTTACTTCATACATAGAAAATACCTCATCTTATACTTACAACAATTATAGCATATTTTTAATGCTGTCATTATAATTGACTCTTTTTTAATAATTAAATCCTGTATCAATGCTAAACTAAACTGATACAGGACAAATAAACTTTTATTATTTTTTTATCACTTAACTTTATATTTTTGTAAGTAATCTTTTTCTTCCGTTGAAAGACGTTTGCTTTCACGACATTTTTGAATTCCCTTGTTTTGAATTTTTTTGTTTAACTTATTGTTTTCAAGAAATTTTAAGGTTTCATCACGATGAAGTATAATACATTCACTAAGCAACCAACCTGCCATCATAACGACATAATATTCTTGCTCATCATGAAAATCTAATAAAGACTCTAAAATATATGGCAAAAAGCCTTTATCTTTTACATATTGAAAGAGAATGAATAAACTAAGACGTCTTACCATTATCCGATGATCGAAGCAATATTGTTTTGATAAAGATAGGTATAATTCGCTATGTTTATCTAAAAGAGGCATTTTTAATAAATCAACGTGAGCCCAACAATCCATCTTATCTAAGTAAATAGTTAGATAATACAAAAAGTCATCAATTGATTTCATTCGTGATATGATCATACCATATAGGGCAATGGCCTCATAGTAGTCAAAAATACCTAAATCTAAAAAGGACTTAAAGTTGCCTTTCATAATCTCCCCAGCAATTTCAACTATGTCTTTGGTGGTGAGAGCCAAAACTGGTGATGGAGTTTTTAAAATATTTTGAGACCATGAAACTTTTTCTTTTCGTTCTTTAGCTTTTAAAAAAGATAAAAATTCTATCCGATCATTTTCTGACCAAACTTCCTTATTAAGATTCATTATATTTCTTGTATACTCAATACATGATTATAGTATATTGAGCATAATCTTCCTTTCTTCATATTTTTATATTATAACTAGGTGAAATCGGTGATATCTCTAAGTTTTCATCTCCTGCAAAGTTAATTGCCTTTACTGGGTTTGATATTGCAATCTATCAATCTGGTGAAAAAGAGTTTTACGGTAAATTAGTAAAACGAGGA
>DUOG01000069.1 GCA_012838945.1 Acholeplasmataceae bacterium
AATCAATCATTAGTCAATTATACCGAAATGTATAATCGGTTACTTGATGAAGGAAAAAAACCAAAAGAAGCTTTGGATGCAGTGTTGATGAGTATCTATCAATTAATCGACACTTCAGCAAAAAACTTCTACAAGGTTACTGATGATCCGGCCTTAGTCCTTAGTGAATACTTCAATCCAAAAAATCTTGATATCGATGAACAAATAAGTATTATGAAGGATAAGACCGAAGTCTTAAACCGAACGATAAAGATTAAAGAAGCCGACGTTCAAAAATCCAAAAAAGAACGAGATCGATATTTAAAACAAATAAAGAAATTAGAAAAGACAAAAGCAGATCGCGAAGCCAAGAAACGTAAACAAATGGAAATCGCTAAAGCTAAAGCAGAACTATTAAAAGAATACAAGCGACAAGTTGCTGAAGAACAAGAAAGACAACGTAAGCTTTATGAAAAGATTGCTCGTGAAGAACGAGCAAAGGAAGCGAAACGCCTAAAGGCCTTAATGAAGAAGGAGAAAGAAAAAGAACGCTTAAAGCAAAAAGAAATGAAAGAAACTTCAAAATCTAAGGCTAAAACAAAAAAGGATACTAAAGTAGAAGAATAAAGTTAATAATAGATTATACAAAATAAAAAAGAGTTTAAACTCTTTTTTATCTTAAGGAGTGACAACATGAAAAAAGTATTTAAAACCCTGGGGAGTGTTTTAACAGCCATTCTATTTTTCTTGTGTATAGTGGTGATTGTTAAATCAACCGTAGCAGCAAAACAAAATCGCCCTGCCTTCTTCTTCGGGTATGCGATCAGTACAGTGGTTACTGAAAGTATGGAGCCAACCATTATGGTGGGTGATATTATCATCTATAAACAAGTTGATATATCAGAAGTGCAAGAAGGAGACATTATTGTCTTTCGAAGTTTAGATCCCAAATTAAGAGGGGGAGCTGTAACCCATCGGGTTATTCGCACCAAATATGAGTATGGTGATTACTCACTAACTACCAAAGGCGATAATAATGATAGTGAAGACTGGGATCCAGTAACTTCAGGTAACTTTTATGGTAAAGTTGTCACTTATGGTTCATTCTTTGGACTGGGAAAACTGATTAAAAATGGACGCGGAATATTATTTATTCTCGTCATTACTGGTTTTTTAGTTCTTGCTTTGATGGAAGTTAAGTCAATCTATCTACATATTAAAGCAAACAAAGAAGAAGAATTAAAAAATAAAATGAAAGAAGAATTACTAAAGGAATTAGAAGAAGAAGGTATAGACATTAAAAATGATTAAGAATCATAGTATTCCAATAAGCATTCTTTATTGGAAGGAGGATTCCCTATGAAAAGAATATTGAAAATAATAATCTTGTTAGTGTTAATGGTCGGTTTAGTTGGCTGTAATAAGATCGATGAAATCTTTGATGATACGCTAAGCGGTGAAGAACTAAAGTTTAAGTTGATTGAAACACGTAATCGACTTCAAAAGCAAAATATTATAATCAAAGCCACCATCGACTTTGGGCTTATTCGGGGCATCGGAACCCAAGAAGGTTCTGGGGTGGTTATTGCGAGTGATGAAGTTTATTATTATATAATAACCAATAGTCATGTGGTTGATTATAAAGGCACTGATACCTATAAATCAATAACGGTCAAAATGGGCACATATTTTGGTGATGAGTTTGAACCAGAACGCCTAAATGGAAGTACCATATATGATTTGGCTCTTTTCAGAGTAGAAAAGGCTAAACTAACCAATGAGTTGGAGCCAATTAATATTGATGCTAGATATAATGATATTTTGATCTTTGGTGAGATGGTGCTAGCGGTAGGGAATCCAGGTCTTACTAAATTTAATGTTACCTTTGGTTCTTATGAAGGTACAGCAAATCTAAAAAATGTTAGTTATCTGGTCTTAAGACACAATGCTACCATCTTTGAAGGTAATAGTGGTGGTGCTTTAACTGATATTGATGGCAATCTCTTAGGTATCAATACCTGGGGTTATGAGGAAAGGATTAACCTCGGGTTTGCGATTGGCTTGGATGAGATTCATGACTTTTTAAATAGTTTTGACGAGTTAAGTGGAGCATAAAGCTCCACTTTTTGTCTTATTCCATATTTTAGATTATTTATTAAACAATATGATTGCGCTGATGTGGTTAAAAATGTTAAAATATTAGTGGAGGTAGTTATGTTGATTAAAGCTGTTAGAACATTTGAAAAAGATCAAACCAAAGGTGATATTACTAAAATATCAAATATCGCCAAAGAGCGAAAAATGTCTAATCCGCGTGTTGTTGATGGTACCATAGGTGCTTTATATAATGATGATGGACATTTCTTTGCTTTCAAATCAATTGATAATGTGATTGATAAATTGCAAGATATTGATAAATATCCTTATGCACCAATTAATGGTGGTGCCATTTATCAGACCCAGGTTTTACAGTGGGTGTTTGGCCCTTTTTTAGCACGGGTGGTTGCTGAGAAACATCTGGCTGTTTGTGCTACCCCAGGGGGGACTGGAGCTTTATCAATTGCCCTTTATCATTACTTAGATATTAATGAGACCTTACTAATCCCTGATTTAAACTGGCCAGTTTATGAGCATCTTGCGAAAGAGTTTGGAATTAATGTGAGTACATATCATCTGTTTAGAGATGACTGTTTTAATATTGAAGGTTTTATCGAGGCAGCGGATGCTATTGTTAAAAAAGAAGGTAAGTTAGTTACAATTATTAATAATCCAAATCATAATCCAACTGGTTTTAGTATGACCTATGAGGACTTGTATCAATTAGGTGATTATTTTAAACGACTAGAGGAAGAAAATATTCCAGTAGTCTTTATCTATGATGTTGCCTATATTGATTATTGGGATTATCAAAATGGTCGTAAGGGTTTAAACATTGTCTGTGACTATGGGAAAAATGTTTTAACGCTTGTTACTTTTAGCGCCTCAAAATCTTTTGGTATATATGGGATGCGATTAGGTGCTCTAATCGCAATCAACCAAGAAGAAAAGGTTATTGAAGATTTTAGGACTTGGTCAACGGTAGCCTGTCGAACTAGATGGGGAACCCCTAATCGAATTGCTTTAAGTATCTTTAATCAAATTGTAACTAATAAAGAAGATCGTGATGAATTCATGTCGGAATTGAAGAAGGCTCAAGAGTTACTTTTCAACCGATCAGATTTCTTCATAAGAAAAGTTAAAGAATATAATATTCCAATTTATCCTTATCAAGGAGGATTCTTTGCGATTATCAAGGTTCAAGACAGTTTGCACCTTTATGAATATCTAAAAGATCTAGATATTTTTGGGGTGCCGTTTGACAGCGGATTTAGGTTAGCACTTAGTTCAATGTCAATAAAAGACATTGATAAAACCTTAATTGCGATTCGTCAATATTTTGAAATTTATCGGATGTAATCGTTATCATGAAAAAGTAGGTTGACATTTTTAACTCTTGTATCATATAATATTAATGCATAAAAATAAAAAAAGAATCTCAAGATAGAGGTAGCGGTGCAGATGAGTATAGTACTGAGCTGGCAGGCAATGAAGTACTAGAAAGGCAACCACCGCCGAGTAGTTTTTCGAGGCATCGGAAAGCTACGGGGTTATAGGGAATACCTATAACACTCCTACTTATAACTAAGTAGAGGCGCTAGCTTTTAATATATTTAATATTGAAAGAATAAATTTGGCGTCTTTGACGCTTTTTTTATTTTTATAGTATTAAATTTTAAGGAGAGAACGAATTGAAAAGATTTTTTATCGTTTTAACAATTATTTTTGTAGGCGTCCTTGTTAGCGGGTGCCGAAATGATGAGGAGACCTTAGTGGTCGGTTTGGAGTGTAATTATCCTCCATTTAACTGGACAACAATGACAACTAATGAACATACAGTGAAGATTGCTGATGTGGTTGGTTATGCTGATGGTTATGATATTGTGATGGCTAGGAGGATTGCTGAAGAATTAGGTTATAAATTAGTCATTAAGAAGTTACCTTGGGAAGGGCTAATTGAAGCATTGAATTCTGGAATGATTGATTTAATCATCGCTGGCATGAGTCCTACCGCTGAACGAAAAGAAAACATTGACTTTACAGAGCCGTATTATATTTCAAAACAATGTATCGTTGTAAGAACTGACTCAGCTTATGCTAATGCAACTAGTATTGCTGATTTTAATGGTGCAAAAATGATTGCTCAAAATGGCACTTTACAAAATGATTTAATTGACCAAATTACTGGGTCTACACGCCTTGCGCCAAGAAACTCATATCCTGAGTTATTCATTGCTTTAGAAGCGGGGGTTGCTGATGGAGTGATTGCAGAAGACCCAGTTGCCAAGTTGTATGCAAACAATAACCCGGCCTTTAAAGTTATCACTTTTAGTGAAGGAAATGGCTTTAATGTAACGCTTGAACAAGAGGCTGTATCAATTGGCCTTAAAAAAGGCAATCAAGAGTTAGCAAATCAAATAAATGAAGTGTTAGCATCTATTAGTGAACAAGAACGTGATGCTTGGATGCAAGCAGCAGCAAACCGTTATCTTGCCTTAAACCCTAGTGGTGAATAATAATGTACTGGTTAGCTTCAAGAACACCATTCATTGAAATCATCATCAAAATTATCAAGAATTTTTGGCCTCTCCTCGTTCAAGGTTTAGGCGTTACTTTGTTACTTTCAACTGCTGGAACTATTTTTGGTTTCATCATTGCCTTGCCACTTGGGTCAATGAAATTGGCTCGACCCGCCAAAAGTGATTCTCGTTTTGTTGCTTTTTTCAAAAGAGTAAGCAAAGGATTTAGCAGTTTATATATTACCTTGTTTCGGGGAACACCAATGATTGTTCAAGGAATAATATTTTACTATGGTCTTTATAAGATCGGGATTAAATGGAGCCCGCTTGCTGCTGGTCTAACGGTAGTGTCACTAAATACTGCCGCATATATTGCTGAAATTATTCGGGGCGGCATTATGTCTATTGATCCAGGTCAAATGGAGGCATCAAGAAGTTTAGGCTTTAGTCATTTTCGAAGTATGATTTTAGTAGTTTTACCTCAAGCGATTAAAAACTCAATCCCTGCGATCATCAATGAGTTTATTATTAATATTAAAGATACTGCTGTTCTTTCGGTAATTGGTGTTGTTGATATATATAATGCATCATATACTGGGGGAATCACCTATGGTGTTTACTTTGAAGCAGCCACTATTGCAGCAACCATCTACCTTATCTTAACCCTTACTACCACCAAAATTGGTTCTTATATTGAAAAGCGCCTCAATACTGTTTCAAAAAGTACCAATCTAAAGGAGGCTAACTAGTGGAACCGCTAATTAAAGTTGAAAAGTTAGTAAAAAAATATGATGGAAAAATCATTGTTGATGAGATTGATTTTGAGGTTTATCCTAATGAGGTAGTGTGTATCATTGGTCCTAGTGGTAGTGGGAAGACCACCCTTCTAAGATGTTTGAATCGTTTAGTGGAAGCTGATGGCGGAAGTATCTATTTTAAGGGAGATAGAATTAATGATAATGATTATGATATTAATGCCATGCGGATGCAAGTAGGAATGGTTTTTCAAAACTTCAATTTATTCAACAATTATAACGTCTTAGAAAATTGTACACTCGCTCCAATCAAACTAAAAAAGCTTTCCAAAAATGAGGCTAATAATATTGCGAGAAACTATTTAGCTAAGGTCGGAATGAGTGATTTTGCTAATAGTGATCCACGTTCTTTAAGTGGAGGTCAAAAACAAAGGGTAGCGATTGCCCGGGCTTTATCGATGAATCCATCATTAATGCTCTTTGATGAGCCGACTAGTGCTCTTGACCCAATGATGGTAGGAGAAGTCCTGGAAGTTATGAAGGATCTGGCGAAACAAAAAATGACAATGGTGATAGTCACTCATGAAATGAGTTTTGCAAGAGACGTTGCTACCAGGGTAATCTTTATGGACCAAGGTAAGATCATTGAAAGTGGTCGCCCAGAAGTCTTATTTACCAATCCAAGTGATCAAAGAACTAAAGATTTCTTAAAAAGATATATGAATCAGTTTTAGTATTTTAAGGATTTCTAACATTAGAAATCCTTATCTTCATTTTTACACTATTTATTGCTAAAATGGATAAAAAAGTATATAATAATGAATGTAAATTTAATGCTTTATTGATGAAAGAGTAGTAAAATAATACATCGAGATATGACTTATTAATTAAGAAGGAGGAACTATTTCTAAAGTATCTTTAGAAATAATAAATAAAAAATGAAGAGTGATGAAAAACAGTCCCAAACACCCTTTTTTACGGCCTTGAAAGATTATGTTAAAAGTGGCGTAGCACCCTTTGATGTTCCAGGCCATAAATTAGGACGTATCCAAAATGATATGATTAAAGAACTGGGCGATAGCATCTTTTTATATGATGCTAATGCTCCCTATGGATTAGATAATTTGAGTAATCCGCGTGGTGTAATTAAAGAAGCAGAAAACTTATGTGCCGAACTCTTCAATGCTGATGCGGCTTATTTTATCGTTGGTGGGACCACTACTGCTATTCACGCTATGATCATGAGCACCTGCCGGGCTCGTGATACCGTATTATTACCGCGTAATGTTCATAAGTCAATTGTCAATGCGCTGGTCTTAAGTGGGGCAGTCCCAGTGTTTATGAAACCATTAATTGATGAGGAATATGGCTTTGCTAATTCAGTTCCTTTTGAAGAAGCCAAAAGGGCCATTGATGAAAACCCCGATGCCAAAGCAATTGTCTTGCTAAATCCAACCTATTTTGGAGCGGTCAGTGACTTAAAGCGAATTTGTGATTATGCTCATGAACGAAACATTTCGGTTCTTGTTGATGAGGCTCATGGGACCCAGTTTGCTTTTAATGATCAACTACCGTTAAGTGCTATGGAAGCAGGGGCTGATATGGCAGCTACCTCAATGCATAAAACTGGTGGTTCATTAACTCAAAGTTCAATTCTCTTGTGTAAGGGATCACGTAATAATTATGAATATATTAGAACCGTATTAAATATACTACAAAGTACTTCTCCATCTAGTTTGCTCCTTGCCAGTCTAGATGTCGCTCGTAAATCTTTAGCCGAAAATGGTTATGAGTTAACGAGTCGTGCTATCGAGATGAGAAACTATGCGGTGAATAAATTGAAGGACTTAAAAAGGGCTAAAGTCTTAGATGAAGATTACTTTTTAGAAAATGGTGTCTTTAATTATGATAAGACACGACTAGTAGTTAGTTTCAAAGATATGGGGTATTCTGGTTTTGCTATATATCGCTTGTTGAAAGAAAAATATAATATTCAAGCCGAACTGGGTGAAAAGTATGTAGTGCTCTTTATCTTTACTGGGGGAACAACTCTTAATGATGTCAATCGATTAGTGGAAGCCATCAAAGATATTGATCAAATAGAAGTTGATCAAGTGTTTGATGAGGATTTCCTTTTTGGCCATCATTTCCCTGAGTATGTGGTGCGACCTCGTGAGGCCTTTCACGCTCCAAAGAAATATGTTAATTATCTAGACGCTAAAGGTGAAATAAGTGCTGAATCAATTATGATTTACCCACCAGGAATTCCGTTAGTTATTATGGGTGAACGAATTGATGATAATGTTATGAAAACCATCAAGTTTTATTTGATGAAGGGCTTTACTATTTTGAAAGATAGTGCTGGCGAGTTTATTAAAGTAATTGATACCGAAAATTGGATCAAAAGGAGTGATGAAGATGAAATTTAAAAGAGTATATCCTCCATTTCAAAGTTGTGATAGTACTTATGAGCGATCAGATGTCGTTATTTTTAGTTGTCCAATGGATACAACAACTTCCTTTAGACCGGGAACAAGGTTTGCTGGAAGTAGTATAAGAGTTGATTCGTTTGGGGTTGAATGGTACTCTCCATATTGGGATATGGATTTAAAAGATTATTTTACTTGTGATGTTGGCGATTTGGATTTGCCGATTGGTGATGTTAAAAAAGCTTTAAAGGTAATTTACAATGCTACCAAGACTATTATTAATGATGATAAGAAAGTAATGATGGTTGGTGGGGAACATTTAGTATCTTACGGTGTTATTAAAGCACTAGTTACTAAATATCCGGATCTACACATCATCCACCTTGATGCCCATACTGATTTACGCGATGAGTTCTTTGGGAATAAATTCTCACATGCGACAGTTATCCGTAGAGCCTTTGACCTTCTTGGTCCGGGACGGATCTTCCAATTTGGGATTAGATCCGGTGATCGCAGTGAATTTGCATGGGCTGCAGAGGGTAATACTTATCTACAAAAATTTGACTTAACTGGACTTGAAGAGATAATTGAAGTGATTAAAGACCATCCTGTCTATATTACTATTGACTTAGATGTCTTAGACCCAGCGGTATTTCCGGGGACTGGTACTCCAGAACCAGGAGGGATCACTTATAAAGAATTGTTAGATGCTATTTATTCATTTAGAAAGCTTCATCATATCGTGGGCTGTGACATTGTTGAACTTGCTCCGCACTATGATCACTCAGGAGCTTCAACTGCCGTTGCTTGTAAAACACTTAGGGAGTTAATTTTACTACTTCACCGAAATGTCAAACATGAAAAAGATCATCGCTAATTATCATACCCACACTAAATTGTGTGGGCATGCGATTGGGATGTCAGAAGACTATGTGAAACAAGCGTTAGAGAGGGGCTTTCTAGAAATCGGCATTTCTGACCATGGCCCAATTCCTCGCTCATGGATGTCACCAGAGACCTATGATGCGATGTGGCTTTCCCGTCAAATGGACTTTGAAATGTATAAAGAAATCTATTTACCCGACCTTGAAAGAACGATTAAAAAGTATGGTCATTTAATTAAGATTTATAAAGGTGTGGAAATTGAATATATTGAGGGCTATGATGATTATTATCAAGCATTACTAAAAGATCTTGATTATCTAGCTTTAGGAATGCATTTCTTTAAATATAAGGGTAAGTTTTGTAATACCTATGAAGAAATGGATATAGAACTTCTCAAACAGTATGCCCTTACTGCCCAAAAGGCAATGGAAAGTGGGCTCTTTAAGATTTTTGTTCATCCAGATCTTTTCATGTATAACTATGTATTGACCGAAAGTCCACTTGTTTTTGATGAGATTTGCGAAGAAGTTGCTAAAGATATAATTGAAGCTGCTATTAAAAATGATGTCTACCTAGAAGTAAATGCTGGGGGAGTAGCTAAAGGAAAAATCAGCAAAGATCTTGATGAATACTATTATCCTCGTAGTGAATTTTGGAAAATAGTAAAAAGATATCCTGAAGCTAAAGTAATCATTGGATGTGATGCTCACAAACCATCTGCATTAGACGATGATGCCCTACTTGACACTTTAAAATTTGTTGAAGAAATTGGCTTAAAAGTAGAATCAAAAGTGATGTTTTAAGAGATTGTTATTAAAAATATAACAATCTCTTTTTGTTTTTATTAATAAAATTAATTTAAATATTAAAAAAATTAATTATTAAATTAAAATAATTAATAAATATCTTGACATTATTAATTTAAAAGTGTATTATATTGGTGTATAAATAAGAAATGGAACATATAATACTAGTAAATGGCGGTGGTTTGAATGAATTATGAGAAAATATTAAAGAAAGTAGAAGAGAATAAACTTGATCCTCAAGAAGCATTTGAAAAACTCTATGTGAAAGAAGTAGTCTTACCAAAAGCACGCTTTGTTAAGTTAAAGATAAATATTTTAGATAGTCCAGGAACAACAGCATTCTTGAAGGTATTATTTTGTTTACCGCTCCCTATCTTTTTTGTAAAAAGTTTGGTTAAACTTGCTAGAAAGGATATGGGGGATGAAACCTATGAACTTGTAAGTGAGTTGCTTGGGTATGCTAAAGGTGCATCAGTTATGGTAGATTCTGATGAAATTAAAGTAGATATTAAAGTATCTTAAAGGGGGTTAAAAATTGAGAAAAGTAGTTATTCCTAAATGTCCAATCTGTAGTAGTGATTTAAAAGTTGCCAAACTTTATTGTCACCATTGCCATACAGAAATTAATGGCGATTTTGATTTACCTGATTTTACTCATCTCACACCATCTCAATTACAATTTATTGGGGTGTTTTTGAAAAATCAAGGTAGTATCAAAGGGGTGGAAAAAGATTTAAACATATCTTACCCAACCGTCAAAAAGATGTTATCAGAGATTCTTCAGGTATTAGGTTATGAAGTGGTTGTTGAAAGAACCGCTGACCGCTCAGAGATCTTAGATAAAATAGCTCGTGGTGAGCTTACCGCTGATGAAGCACTTGAACAACTTAAAAACTTATAGGAGGAAATTATGAACGAAAGAGTAAAAATTCTTGAAATGTTACAACAAGGAATTATTTCGGTGGAGGAAGCCGAAAAACTATTGAGAGCAATTGATGAAAATGTAGTTGAAGTAAAAGAAGTTCAAACTGCAGGAAAAATTCTCAATATAGATATAAATAGTTCTGATGGTGATGTCGTTAAGGTTAAATTACCACTTAATCTAATTCGCCTACTAAACGGTAAAAACATCTCCATCGGTAATGGTAAAGCAAATGATGTTATGAGCCAAATTGATTTTGATCAATTAATGGCGATGATTGAAAGTGGAGCTGTTGGTGAACTAGTTAATATAAAATCATCAGATGGTGACACAGTTGTCATTAATGTTCAATAAATAGGCAATAAAACCTTCTCTTTTTAATATGATAAAAAGAGGAGGTTTTTAATAAATGAATGAACAAAGAAAAGTATTACAATTACTGAGTGAGGGGAAGGTTACGGTTACTAAAGCAGAGAGTTTGTTAAAGCAATTACAGGAAAACAAGCCTATAGAAAAGCAACTCTCAATTCTTGTTGTGGGTAGTGATGGTGAAAGAGCCAGTTTTAATATCCCACTAAGTGTTCTGTCACTCTTAAAAGGGAATCTTGTTAGTCTTGATTCAATACATGCGATTAAAGATATTTTAAAAGAGATAAATTTAGAGAGGTTAATCCATGAAATTGAAAGAAAGGTTGCGGGGGAAGTTGCTAATATCAAAACGGCTCGGGGCGATCAGTTAATTATTAATATAAAATAATAATTCATAGAAGTTGATAAATTAGATGGATAAGAGTATAATAAATATAATAGTAAATAGGAGGAATTATGTACAAAAAGATTAAGGAACTTAGTAACAATATTCAAGGCGAATTAATTTTAGGTATTTTTGGTGATGGTACTCTAAATAGTGAAATAGCACTTGGAGACCATATTGAAGGATTAATTAAAAATCAAAAGATTAGTACTAAACTAGGAAAAGTGACAACTATTTTTCCTACGGGAGTGGAAAACCTTGAAAAGATTCATTTCATTGGTTTAGGCGAAAAAGACAAATATGATTTAAATAAAGTAGCTACCGCTGCCCGTGATATCAAATACACTTTAGGGAAAGATTTAATTGTTGACACTAAGTCATTTATTGCAAATGACTTAACGGAAATTGAAGTAGTTAAAGCTTTGATTTACACGATTGACTTTTACAACTACCAATACCTAGAGTGCAAAAGCAAACCAGAATATCAAGAAGTAAATATTAGTTTTATCACTAATATCAGTTGTGAAGCGTTTGATGAGTTTGTCAATATTTGTGAAGCTCTAAAAAACACTCGCGATTTAGTTAATAAACCATATAACTATTTAAATGTTAATGATTTAGTAAAATACGTTGAAGATTTAGTAAAGAAACTTAATAATGATAAGTTTAAATTAAGAGTCTACACAAAAGAAGAATGTGAAGCAATGGGAATGAATGCTTTCTTAGGAGTAAACAAGGGTTCGGATATCCCTGCTCGTCTAATCTACTTGACTTATGAAGGAAGCAATGATGAACCAATCACTTTGGTTGGTAAAGGCTTAATGTTTGACACAGGTGGTTATTCCCTTAAGACTAAAATGAACACGATGAAGTGTGATATGGGTGGTGCCGCAACCGTACTTGGAGTAATGGAAGCAGTAGTTAAAAATAACTTACCGGTTAATTTAAGAGTTGTGATTGCTGCGACAGATAATAAAGTTAATTCAGGTGCTATTTTACCAGATGATGTCCTCACAGCAATGGACGGTCAAACTATTGAAATCGAGTCAACTGATGCCGAAGGTCGTTTGACTTTAGCCGATGCAATTTGTTTTGCTCAACAAGAAGGATCAAAAGTTGTAATTGATGTGGCTACTTTAACTGGTGCAGTTGTCGTTGCCCTTGGTGATTATACTACTGGTCTATTTGGCAATGACCAAGAACTAGTTGATAAGATTCTTAACTCGGCTAAAGAAGAAAACGAAAGCCTATGGCAACTACCAATTACTGATCATATTCGTGATCGAGTTCGTAAGAGTCCAGTCGCTGACTTGATTAACTCAACCGGTCGAGATATGGGTGCCAGTGGTGCAGCTGCTTTCTTAGAAGCTTTTGTCAAACCAGAAACTAAATGGTTACATTTAGATATCGCAGGAACCGCTTTTACTACTTCTCCGAGATATCGTGAGCCTTATGGTGCAACTGGTGCCATGGTAAGAACTCTATACAATTTTGTGAAAAAGAATTAGTTTGAGATAGAGGGAATATGCTTTTTAAAACTTTTGTTTTGAAAAGTTTTGATTCCTTCTTTTCTTGTGTTTTATTGGATTTTTTAACAAAACCCTCACGTTTTAATCATAAAAATGTGAAAAATATAAACATTTGTTGAATATTCAAATTGATTAAATTTGAATATTAGAGTATAATAAAACTGAATTAATATAGAAAAAAGAGGTAAATATGATTTTAAAAAGTCGTCGTCAAGTATTTATTGTTGGTTGTAGTACGATGGGAGCATATATAGCCGGCAATTTATCACGCAAAGGTGATAATGTTATTATCATTGATAAAGATGCTACCGCTTTTCAAAACCTTCCTTCATACTATAGTGGTTTTCAAATTGAGGCCGATGGAACTGACATTGATGCTTTAAAAGAAGCGGGTATTGAATCAGCTGATTTAGTCGTGGTAGCCACCAATAGTGATAATGTAAATATTATGATAGCTGAAGTATCTTCCAAAATATTTGGAATAAAAAATGTGATTATTCGACTTGATAGTCTTAAAAAAGGTGATATTATAGATGATCCTAATATCAAGATTATCTTCCCATCAGCCTTAACGCTCGATTATTTCTTTGAATTAACCAAACAAGAGGGGGATGACAAATGAAAATAGTAGTAGCAGGTGGCCAAAATAAAGCAGACTTCTTAATTGGACTATTACTTGAGAAAAAACACAAAATAAAGATTATAAATGATAATGCTGATTATGGAACTTATCTTGCTAAAAAGTATGGAGTACCAGTTTTCATTAATGATCCCTCTGATCATGAAAGTCTAGAAGAAGCTGACATATATGATTATGATTTATTAATTGCTTTAACCCCAAGTGATGCTGATAACTTAGTTATTTGTAAAACTGCCCGAAAACTTTTTAATGTGAAAAAGGTGGTTGCTATTGTCAGTAACCCTCGGAGTGTAGATGTGTTTAAAGCCCTGGGGATTAATACTGCCATTAGTGCAACCTATATGGTAGCAAAGATGATTGAGCAAGCTTCAACTTTTGAATCAATTGTGAATACTTTAATGATTGAATCCGATAAGATTGCTATTACTGATGTGATTGTAAATAGTACTTCCCCTTTAATTAATAGAGCCTTGAAAGATATAAAATTTAGTAGAGGGATAACAATCGGTTGTATTTTACGTGATTTAAACGTTGTGATTCCTAAAGGGGATACGACCATTATGGAAAATGATAAACTATTGATTATCTCTGAAGCCAATAAGCAGGATGAAGTTCTAGAAGCTGTGTTTGGTAAAAAAGCATGACCGAAGTTCAGGTTAAACAAGCAAGTGGCTATCGTTTAGTCATTGGCTATTTAGGAATTATTACAATTTTTATTGGAATTATTATCTTACTTCCATTGTTGGCTTTGGTGTTCTTTCCTGAAGAAAGCGGTTATGCCCTAAACTTTCTAATACCTGGAATCCTAGCTATTTTGATAGGTTTTGGTGGTTATTCCTTCATACATAAACGGGAGAAGGGAAGGTTACATTTACACCATGATGCCATCATTGTGTTTTTCTCATGGGTCCTAGCAATCCTGTTTTCTTCCTTTCCGATGTATCTCTTAGGTGAATATTCTTTTAGTGAATCGTTCTTTGAAATGACTAGTGGATGGACAACCACAGGATTTACCATTGTCAATTTTGATACCTTACCTAAGATTTATTTTCTATACCGTAGCATTTCCCACTTCTTTGGGGGGATTGGGTTAATCCTAGTTATGCTTTCCGCTTTATCGGATACCTTTGGTATGAAGTTATATAATGCTGAAGGACATTTGGATAAATTGATGCCAAACCTGGCTAAATCCACTAGAATCATCTTCACCATTTATTCAGGGTTTATTGTGATGGGGATGCTCTTATATCGAATCTTTGGTATGTCATGGTTTGATGCAATTAATCATTCGATTGCATCGGTAGCGACAGGTGGTTTTTCCACAAAAGCTGATAGCATAATGGCATTTGAATCAATTCTTAATCCAGGAAACTACTTAGCAATTCAAGTTGTAACAATTATCTTAATGTTACTTGGAAGTATCAACTTCTTAGCACATCTAATGATTATCACTGGTAAATTCAAACGATTCTTTAAAGATTCAGAAAATAGAACCTATTTTAGTATCATTGCTATACTAGTTATAATTGTAACGCTTATATCGGTTAGTTCAAAAATCAGCTTTAAAGAAGGGTTTATGACATCACTATTTATGGTTATTTCCTCAATCTCTACTACCGGTTATTCAATCGTTCCGACCTTGGCAGGTCTTGGGCCCTTCATCATTTTTGTTTTGATGATCGCAATGTTTATTGGTGGTGAGTCTGGTTCAACCTCTGGGGGAACCAAAGTGTACCGAATCGATATACTGTTTAGAAGCTTTTACTACCATTTACGTAATCGTTTTGTTGCTAGTAAAAACATTAAACGCTTTGATTATATCCACAAATTATCAGGAAAAGAAGTAATTGATCATTCAAAATTTACTGAAATTGCAATCTTTGCTTTCACAATGATTGTGATTATTGTAGTCGGATCGATGGTATTTTTGTCTCAAGGATATTCTTTTGAAGAATCATTATTTGAGGCTTTATCATCAGTTACGAACACCGGTCTATCATCTGGAATAATCAAACAGGGGGTTAGTCCCGTTGTTTTATGGACTAGTACCATTGGGATGATTTTAGGTCGTCTTGAGATTTTTATTGTCTTTATTGCCTTGATTAAATTATCTAAAGATGGACTTTCTGGCTTCACAAAATCTAAAAAATTAACTAAATAAACGGAAATAATGGCTTGATAAAAATATATTATTTAACTTTATAACACACCTTTTTAAGGTGTGTTTTCTGTGGTAAAATTTACTTTTATCTTTTCTTTCTTTAATTCTATGTAAAAGTTTTCATTTATGATATAATTATTATAGATTATAATTAACTATTTAGGAGAGAGGGTAATATGAAAAGAGTTTTTATAATTTTACTTGTTGTTTTTGTTAGTATCCTTGGGGGATGTACCAATGGTAGTACAGCCGCTCATGAAAAAGCAAAAGGAATTATTGAAGAAAATTTACCAGAATATCTTTTTGAAGATATTGACTTAGCAAAGCTTGCTGAGTTGGCTGAAGCAGATATTGAATGGAAATCAAGTAATACAGCAATTTTAACTAATGATGGTAAATTTGGTGAAGCCCTTGAAGATACTGTTACCTTAAAGGCAACAATAACAATTAAAGGAGCTAAACAAACATATAACTTTGTCATTAAAACCGTTAAACAACTAGAAAATAATTTCTCGGTAGCTTGGGAATATTTTAGAGGATTTATCAAGAGTCCTACAGGTCTCAATTTAAATCTTAAAACAAGTTACCTAAATAAATATACGGCTCGTTATGAGTCTAGTGATGAATCCATTTTAACTAATGAGGGAGTAATCACTAAACGTGAATATGATCAAACGGTAACCTTAACAACAATCATTACTTATGAAGGTGTCGATATGAAATATACTAGTGAAGTAACCGTAGCCGCTTTTTCTGATGGTGAAAAAGCAAGGATGATTCATGATTGGCTTCCTAGTCAAGTTGAATTATATTTAGATGGACTTGCTGATAGATTACCGACTACTCATCCTCAGTTAGGTGGAAGAATATCTTACTATAGTGTTATTCCTGGACTAATAAAGACTGATGGTCGCATAATTAAACCTGTTGAAACTATTGATGCTACAATTGAAGCAACAATCGTTACTGGTATTGCGACAACTACTTATATCTTTAATTTAGATGAATTTGGTGGAGCAACGGAAGAAGAGTTCTTAGACCAATGGTTATCAAACTTACTACCAGAAGAATTCTTAGGATCACAACATTTCTTTGATCCAGTTTATCGTGATGGAGTACTAGTTGACTATTCATTTAGAGCTCAAATTAGAACTAATGATTATGGTGTTGTGAACTTAGTTACTGGTCAAGACCCTGTTATCCACACAGATTATTTAATTACTGGTACAGATTTAAGATACTTAACTAATTGGGATACCGCAAACAACCGACCAGCAGCTCGTCCAGTTCCAACACAAGAAGTATTGGACCGTGACTTATATCCTGGTTATGTTGTTCCAAATGATGATAATGTTTTATGGGTTGTTATCCATGAAACAGGTATGCCTGCTGCTGGCAATAATGCGGTTCGTTTGAGCCAATTAATGCGCAGCAAAATTGGTGACGATTCCAATCGTAGTTCTTGGCATTTCTCAGTTGATGAATATCACATTCAACAAAACATGCCTCTAGATGTTAGAGGATGGCATGCTGGTGGAAATGTTCAAAGTAAATATTGGGGTCATAACTCTAATAGTATTGGAATTGAAATGTGTATTAACAATGATGGTAACTATGAAGGTGCGATGAATAATAATGCAAAATTAGTTGCTTATTTACTAGACCTTTATAATTTATCAATGATTAATATTAAACGTCACTATGACTCAGTAGGTAAGATTTGTCCAAACATTATGATCAATACAAATCGTTACTATGAGTTCTTAGAATTAGTAAGTACCGAAGTTCTTGCTCGCAAATACTTAAAAGATGCGACTGTTAATTGGACAATCAGTGATCCAGACTTACTAATACCACTTGGAAATGGAATTTATGCAAGTAAACCACAAACTGAAGCTAAAGAAGTTATCTTTACTCTTGATGTAGTTAAAGGAAGCTATACTTTCCATAAGGACTTCAAAGTTACAATTAACCCAAGTGATAGTGGTAAATAGTGAAAAGATATTTAGAAATTAGCCCCGAAGTTCAAGATGCTCTTCTAAATAATAAGCCGATCGTAGCCCTAGAGTCGACGATTATTGCGCATGGGATGCCGTATCCGGAAAATGTGGAAATGGCTAAACAGTGTGAACAAATCGTCCGAAGCTATGGTGCTACACCTGCTACCATTGCGATTATTGGTGGCAAGATAAAAGTAGGCTTAACCGAAGATCAAATTGAACTCATCGGTAAAAAAGGAAAAGAGGTTATTAAAACCTCAAGACGGGATTTATCTTATGTGCTAAGTCAAGGATTACTAGGCGCAACCACCGTCACTACGACGATGTTTGCGAGTAGTCTGGCAGGCATTAAGATTATGGCTACTGGTGGTATTGGTGGGGTGCACCGAGGCGCCGAGCTAACCTTTGATATTTCAGCTGATCTTGATGAGTTTGGAATGAGTGGGGTTGCGGTGGTGTGTGCTGGTATTAAGGCAATCCTTGATATCCCTAAGACCCTAGAGTATTTAGAGACAAAGGGTGTTCCGGTGATTGGTTATCAGACTAAGTACTTACCTTACTTCTATAGCGCAAGCAGTGAGCATTTGGTTGACTATACGTTAAATACCCCAGAAGAAATTGCGTGCCTACTTAAGACCCATTGGGATTTAGGTTTAAAAGGAGTTCTTATTGCAAATCCAATCCCGGCTGAACATTCAATGGACCCCGTTCTCATCAATCAAGCTATTGATAAAGCAATAAAGGAAATGGAAAAGTTAAATTTAAGAGGTAAGGAGCAAACTCCTTATCTCTTAAAGACAGTTAAAGACTTAACAGCGGGCAAAAGCTTAGCATCAAATATCGCACTAGTGTATAATAATTGTAAACTTGCAAGTCAAATTGCTGCATCTTATGATAATATTAAATGATGAAAATAAAAACTGTCCATTGCTACTATTGCTTTAGGCAGTTTTTATAATGGAGTGTATCTATGTTTATTGCGACTTTCAAAGACAAAGCTTTTCTTAAAAGAGTATTAATTATTGCCCTTCCAATTGTTATTCAACAATTATTTTTGACAACCCTTGGGATTGTGGACACAGTAATGGTTGGTAATTTTGAACGTGGGGTAGCCAGTGTTGGGCTGGCCAGTCAAATATCCACCATTGTGGGAACCGTTATCTTTGGAATAACGGTGGGTATTGGGTTATATATTGCCCAGTATTACGGGGAACGTAACTATGAAAATATCCGAAAGTCAATGGCATTAATGATAATAATTGTTTTTTTCATTGCCTTATTCTTTAATTTACTAGCTTTCTTTTTCCCAACACAACTCCTTGGAATCTTTTCCGATGATGAATTTGTTTTGGAGTTGGGAAGCCAGTACTTAATAATTGCTTCCTTTAGTTATGTACCTAACTTGTTAGCCTTTTGTTTTTCGATTGGCTACCGAAACATTCAAAAAACTAAAGTACCACTAGTAGTTAGTATTGTCACTGCCCTTTTTAACGTGACATTGAACTATGTTTTGATTCATGGTTTTTGGTTCTTCCCACGGTTAGAAGTAAAGGGGGCCGGGGTGGCGACCGTCATCTCTAGTTTTATCTCAATTATCTTTTATATCGTCCATGCCCTTATAACTAAAGAAGCAATCATGCCACGCCTAAAAGATTTTAAAGGTGCCATTCGTAAAATGTTTGCTTTACCAAAACTAAAGCGAACCTTACCGTTTTTAATCAATGAGACTTTCTTTAGTGTTGGTAGTAGTTTATATATTGTAGTCTTTAATAATGTTGGTACCGATGCCTATGAAGGATATCGGATTGCTGAGACGGTTATCTCAGTAATGTTTATTATCATTATCGGACTTGGTACCGCCGTCGGTGCGATGATTGGTGAGTCCCTAGGTAAAAAAGACTACGAAGAAGCCAAACGCTATAGTCAAAACTTCTTGGTGATTGGGATCGTTATGGCCTTGGCACTAGGACTAATATCAATTGTCTTTGCCCGACCACTGGTTAGTATCTTCCAAAATAACTCACCAGCAGTAGTTGATAATGCAATTAAACTAATGTATGTCTTTGCGATTAGGGTTAGTTTAAGAGTATTAGTCATCATTATGTTTTCTATCTTTAGAGCTGGTGGTTTATCGAAGTTCGTTATGTTCATTGACTCAGGGGTTATGTGGCTAATTGGTATTCCAATTGCTTTCTTGTCTTATTACGCCCTTGGAATTAATAATATCGTGGTATTATTTTTATTACTTCAAATTGAACCAGTAGTAAGATTAATTATAAGTTTTAGAGCGTATTTAAAAAATAAATGGGCTCAAAACGTCTTGTCTAATTAGTTTCATTCATAATGTGATAAATTTTTTAAAAATGAGGTGTTAATCATGTTTAAGGTATTTCTTGCCCGTTATAAAAATTTAATAACGCTCATTTGGTGTGTTGGAGTCTTTTTGTATTATAAGATTGTCCATGATTTTCAATTTAAAAATGGTTCATCATTAGTCTTTTTAACACTGATTTTAGTGTTGCCCCTTAGTTTACATCTTCACTATGCGATTGTGAGAAAAAGAACAAAGAAATTAAAAAAAGGTCATCAAGCATCCTTTTTTGGTCAGATACAATTTGACTATCATTCAAAAGAAATGAATTATACTTTGTTAAACCCGCTTCATCTACTTAATAAAACAACCAAATTAGAAGAAACTGAAGATGAACTAAAAATCATAACTGGTGATGAGGCCTATGCAACAATAACCTTTAACAATAGGTTATGTAAAATTGAAATTGAAAACACCGAAATCGTTTATAACTTATATTATGATCGAGTGGTTTTTGATACCAGTGATTATGATCAAAAAGGCTTTAAATACTATACAACGGAAAATCTCTATAAAGCTATATTGTCAATCATTAAAAATCTTAAACGGGAACGCCTCTTTTACCAAGAGACAAGACAAGGTGATAAGATCCTCGTCTTAAAACTATTTGATCGTGAAACCGAAGAAATTTTATATGAGAAGAAATTGCGCCGCCGTAGTTTGTTTGGTGGAGAAATCTCATTATATGAAAAAAAGATAATTATATAAAAATAGTCCACAAGCATCTTTTTTGGATGTTTGTGGACTTTTATTTTTTGTCTTCACTTTTCATCTGCATTAGTCTTTTTTCCTCTTTAGTTAAAGGAACGGGATCATACACCTTCTTAGTGAAAGGGTTGCAGCGGATAATCCGGTAGAAGGTTAGCCAAGTAGCTTTGAAAAAATTGAACTTTTGATAGCACTCAAGTCCATAATTCGAGCAACTTGGATAGTGTTTACAACGACCCGAGCCAATGATATCTTTATTTTTTTGATATGCTTTTATAATTTTAATAGCTAGTTTATTTAGCATAGTATCACCTAATTATTTGTTTCATTTATTATAGCATATGATTTTAAATAATGGTAAAAATAAACTCAAGGGGGATCTAAATGGAACATTTTATTTTACCACTAATCATTATCATTTTTTTAATGTTACCAATTAGTGTTCGAGCGGTCCGATCCAAACAGGCAATAGATGTGGATATATACCTTTCTAAACTGCTTGATATTAAAATTGATTATAATACTTTTATGCGGGGATTATTATCAGCAGGTCGGGAACAAGTGAAGTCTAGTGGTTTATTTCAAACCATTCAAAAGACATATGAGTATCGCAGTTTATTAAATGATATCACTAAAAGATCCAATGTTACTAAAGTAACCTTTGTTCCAAAATATTATATTGATGACCCCATTGTTGGTACTTATATTAATATTTTGAATTGGAATGTTATTAGCATCTTTAAGAAATATCTTCATGACAACTTTCGTAAAGTTGAGGATGAATATTATTATGTTAACATTCCAAATGAAAGTCAAGTTGGTTTCTTATTTGAAATTGAAATTAAAACAAGAGTCATTTACCTCATTATTAGTATTATCAAAAATATAAAAATAGTACCTAAAATTATTAAATCTATTTTTAAAAGAAGGAGTGAATCAAATGAACGAGCATCAAGTTAATAGAAATGTTCTTAGCGAACACCCCATTAGTGAACTCTTAAGAATTTCGATGGGTAATATTAAAGAAATGATTGATGTCAACATCATCGTTGGTGATCCAATTGAAATGCGAAATGCTTCAATTGTTCCAGTATCTAAGATTAAGTGTGGTATCGTAAGTGGTGGAACTGATCAAAAGTTAGGTAGATCATTTGATAATATCAGAGAGTATCCTTTTGGTGGTGGTGCTGGTGGGACGTGGTCTATTACACCAATTGCATTTTTAGTGGCTTCTAACGATGAAGTAAAAGTATTACATCTTGAAGAAAGTTCTCACATCTTAGAAAAGATGATTGACTTTGTGCCAAACCTAATTGATCAATTGAAAAAATCACTAGCAAAACCTAAAGATGGTGCCAAAACTGAAGTAATGAAAGTGGAAAAATAGTTAAACAAAAGTCAAGTGGGCTTGACTTTTTGTTTTTTTTGATAATATTAATTTTAAATCAAAATAAATTGTAGATATATGGTATAATAATAAAAGAAGTTGTATTGTAAATGGAGAAGTGGTGAAAATAAATGTCGATGGAATTAGTAATTGTTGGTGGGGGAGCCTCGGGATTGATGGCCGCCATCACCTCAAAACGCATCTTAGGCGATGCGGTAAATGTAACAATTTTAGAAAGATTAGAACGAAGCGGGAAGAAAATATTAGCTACCGGTAATGGTAAGTGTAATTTAACCAACGCTTCATTAGATAAAAAATACTATAATGAGCCAAACTTTGTGGAAGCGGCTTTTAAGAAATTTGGTTATAATGAAACAATTAACTTCTTTGATAGTATTGGTGTGTTAACCAAAGTGGATCGCGATGGACGGGTATATCCGTTACCAGAAGCAGCAACCGCAGTTGTTGATAATTTACGTAATGAATTAAAAAGATTAAATATTGAAGAACGGATAAATTTTGATATTAGAAAAATTCAAAAAAATACTCATTTATTTACTTTGATAAATAGTAGAGGCCTAAAAGTTGAAGCTGATGCAGTCATTATTGCCTCAGGTGGAAAGGCTAGTCCAGTCCTTGGTTCAAATGGAACGAGTATGCAACTATTAAAAAGCTTTGATTTAAAACTCACGGAAAACTATCCGGGTTTAATAGGGGTGAAGGTTGACCAAAATTTAATCAAAGGTTTAGGTGGTATTAGAGTTAAAGGTGTCGTTAGTCTTTATGAGAAGAAAGATAAGATATGGGAAGACTCTGGTGAGATCCAATTTAAAAATGATGGAATCTCCGGAATTGTCATCATGCAAATGACATCGCATATCGGCAGAATTATGTTGAAACGCCCACGCGCAAGCTTTACTTTCTCAATTGATCTGTGGCCAGATAAAACCCAAGAAGAAGTTAATCAATACTTATTAGACCGTCAATATCGATTTAAAGATTTGGCTAATGAAAACTTCTTAGTAGGTGTAGTTAATAAGAGTTTAGGGATTAACTTACTTCGTAGAGCAAAAATCGAGATTGCTGGGGACGTTAAAGATATTAGTCATCGTGAAATGTTGCGTCTCGGAAACTTAATCAAAAACTTATCTTTTGATGTCAAATCTACCTATGATTTTGCTAATGCTCAAGTGACCATTGGCGGCCTTGATTTAAAAGAAGTGAATCCAGATACTTTGGAGGTCTTAAAAGTTCCGGGTTTATTTGTGTCTGGTGAAGCACTCAATGTTGATGGTGAATGTGGTGGCTTTAATTTACAATGGGCTTGGACCAGTGGATATCTAGCAGGCACCGGTGCAGCAATGTACCTTCACAATCTCCTCTTTAGTTCAGAGGAATAAATTAAGATTTGGTATTGTTAATTAATGCCATCTGTGCTATACTTTATATATAGTTGAAAGGAGAAAATATATTATGAAAAAAAATAATATATTGAAATTAGGCCTAATTTTACTTTTTGTATTATTCTTTAATTTAGTTGTCTTTTTAGTGACTAAAAAGGAACACCACACAACTACCTTCTGGGTTGCTTATGCTTTTGTGATGGTGTCTTATGGATTCCTAGCGTTTGCCTTTTTAATAGTAGGAAATCCAAAACAAAAGGTATTTTCCGGTTTATCTTATTTTGCTTTGACCATTATTTATCATGTCTTAGCATTATTGCTAGGTATTATCTTTATGTTCCTTTATAAAATGAACTTTATCGCACCATTCTTAATTCAAAGCTTATTAGTGATTTTATATATTGGCATTACGATCATTGGTTTAATGGGAGACAATATTGTCAAAGGAAGCCTTGAACGTGATGAGAAAAACAAACAATTCTTAAAGAGATTAGCCTTTCAAGTAAGTGTGTTTGAACAAACCGTCAGTGATGAAAACCTTAAAAAACAACTCAATCGCTTATTCGAAAGTATTAGTAGTAGTCCATTCCATACGGAAGCTGGAGTTGAAGAAATTGAAAGTCGCTTAGTCGAAACAATTGATGATTTAAAAGATGCAGTTGAAGATCATGATTATCCATTAGTTGAAAAACTAACTGAAGATGCGTTAAAGGTCGTTAAAGAACGAAATAACTACTTGAAGTTAAATCATTAATTAACTTTTAAAGGATAAAAAAACTGCCAATAGCAGTTTTTTATTTGGAGGGTTATATGAAAAGTTTAAACAAAACAAAGGTCATGATCATTGTAGTACTTACACTTATTGTTGTCGGTGCGATTGTGGTTGGATATTTTAGCATTCCGCGAATCTTCTATGAAAAACGAGGGGATTATTATGCGGTTACGGGCTTCTATGGTAGTGTAAAGAAAGTAGAAATTAAAGAAACCAAAAATAAGCTACCAGTTTTAGAAATTGATGACTATGTCTTTCAAGACTGTGGAACGATAAAAGAAATAGTTATTCCGAGTAGTATTCAAAAGATTGGAAAGGGTATTTTAAAAGGAGCAATCAATCTTGAGTCAATGAAGGTACCTTTTACTGATGAGATTAATACCCTGGGTTATTATTTTGAAGCAACGCGCTATTTGGATGTTCCTCGTAGCGTAACCAAAGTAGAAATTAACTCTGAAATAACCACTTTAAAAGAAAATGCTTTTTCTGAACTCTCAGCAATCACAGAAATCATCTTGCCCAATACTATTACCAAAATTGAAGCAAGAGCTTTTGAAAGATGTGCCAGTTTAGAAAGAGTGACTTTACCGGAAAACCTAGAGATAATCGGTGATTATGCTTTTAGTCATTGTCTTGCTTTGACATCCATTACGCTACCGAGTAAGGTAAAAGAGATCGGTAAATATGCCTTTTATAATTGTAAGGAAATGTGGCAGATTGAAATGCCTGATACGGTAAGCACGATAGCAGAAGGCGCCTTTAGTTATTGTCAAAAACTTGAGGATGTGAAGTTGTCAAATAATATTACCGAAATTTCTGAAATGCTATTTGATTGGTGCACCCGCCTTAAAACAATACAATTGCCTTTAGGTATTACCAAGATTGGCGAAAAGGCATTTAATAATGCGGTTAGTTTAGTTGAAGTTAATTTTCCCGATGGATTAGAAGTAATTGAAAGCAGAGCTTTTTATAACTGTAAAAGTTTAACTGATATAACATTACCTAATTCAGTTAAAGAAATCGGTGAAGATGCTTTTACTTTAAATTCTTAACATCATTTAGTATTAAATGTTGGAAAAAGATTCACAATAATGGAGAGATATATGATTATTGATAATAATAAAATTATTTTATTACAAGATAAATTAGATGAGGCTGCCATGCTATACTATGAACAAAAGGATGGCAAACTCAAATATTTAGATTGTTTAGAAGCAATTACTAAGGCTTTCTTAAATGAAGAAGACCTTGATAACGAAGAGATTGTTCATATCTTATCGGAACTTGATCAAATAGACTTTAACAGTGAAGAGGTCAGACAAGCCATACTTTATTTAATTATTAAAGGATTCAAACATCAACATTTACCTCTTGATACGATTACCCCTGATCGGATTGGGGTTATTTGTGCTCATTTGATAGATGCTTTATTTGAAGGTAAAGATAAGGTCTATTTGATGGATTTAAATTTAGGTACCGGTAATTTGGTTTACACCATTAATAATTATTCGGATTTAGAATTATACTTAATGGGTATTGAAAATAATGAAACAATGATCAAAGTGGCACAAATCTTTTCAGAGATGATGATGCAAGATGTTCAAATCTATTTTCAAGATGCCCTTAAAGATAATTTCCCACAAGTTGATTTGGTGATTGCTGATGTTGATAGTGATGAGTATCATAGTGATACTTATGAATCAGAATTGACTAAATTAAATATCAACTATTTTCCTTATCTCTTGATTGAAAAACATCAGTACAGTGGTGATGAGGATACGCAGTTTATGTTTATTGTCCCTAATGATTTCTTTAGTCAAAAGGGAAGTGATGAATTTAAAAAAGCTATTAGTGAAAACCTTGAGATGGTAGCCTTGATTGTCTTACCAGAAACAATGTTTGTTGATCCTTCTTTGGCTAAATCAATTTTGATTATGCAAAAACAAAAACAAGGAGAAAAACGAATTCCAGTATCAGTTTTCAACCTTCCAAGTATCAGTGATCAAGAAGCTTTTATCACTATGATTACCGAAATTAAAAAGGAATTGAAAGAAAGACGTTTTCATTAGTTTTTTTAGTTACAAAACTTATATATCGTTAGATTTAAAATACAAAATATGATAAAATATCTATTAGTTTGGAGGAATATTGTATGAAAAAAGTTATGGCTGTAAATGCAGGTAGTTCATCTTTAAAATTTCAATTATTACTAATGCCTGAAGAAACCGTAATTGTCGAAGGTATAGTAGAGCGAATTGGTTTTGAAGATGCTGGCTTCACGATTAAATATCAAGGCCAAAAAGAAAAGAAAGTATTACCGGTTGCTGATCATGGAGAAGCCGTAAAAATCGTATTAGATACGCTTATCAGTAAAGGAATTGTGAAAAGCCTTGAAGAAATCTCAGGTGTTGGGCACCGTGTTCTTCACTGTGGTGACCGTTATGCTGATTCAGTTATCATTGACGATGAAGTTATTGACGTTATTGATTCAGTATCGGATTTAGGTCCTTTACACAACCCAGCAAACCTTATCGGTATTAAAGCATTCATGAAGGCATTACCAGGGGTTATTGAAGTAGCAGTTTTTGATACTTCTTTCCACTTAACAATGCCAGAAGAAGCTTATATGTATGCTGTTCCATATTCATGGTATGAAAAGTATGGCGTTCGTCGTTATGGATTCCACGGCACAAGCCATCGTTATGTATCACATGAAGCAGCAAGATTTTTAGGTAAACCAATTGAAGATTTAAGAATTATCACTGTTCACTTAGGAAATGGTTGTAGTTTAGCCGCTGTTAAGAATGGTAAAGTTGTTGATACTTCAATGGGATTAACACCGCTTGAAGGCTTACCAATGGGAACAAGAAGTGGTTCCATTGACCCAGCAATCATCGGTTTCATCGCTGATAAAGAAGGTTTAACTGCTCAAGAAGTTATTAATAAACTTAACTATGAAAGTGGTTATTTAGGAATTTCCGGAATTTCAAGTGATGCACGTGACTTACGCAAAGCAGTTGAAGAAGAAAATCATCACTTAGCTAACCTTGCAATTCAAATTCAAAATAAACGCATTGTTGACTATATCGCAAGTTACTACGTGTATATGGGTGGAGCAGACGCGATCGTCTTTACCGCTGGTATTGGCGAAAGATCACCAGAAACAAGAGAAGAAGTATGCGAACGCTTAAAAGAAGCTCTTGGTGTCGAAATTGATAAACAAAAGAATATTGAGACTTGGGGTATCGAAGGTGAAATCTCAACTCCAAATTCTAAGATAAAAGTATTAGTAATTCCAACAAATGAAGAATTACTAATTGCTCGCGATGTGGTGCGTTTAGCTAAAACTCAAGGAAAATAATTTTAAAATAAACGAAGTAAAAGGTATCAATTTGATACCTTTTTTCTATTATTCGATATATTTTTTAAAAATTATAACTATTTATGACAGATGGTTCACTTTTTCGAAAACGCAAAAACAAATAGTTTCACCTAAAGATAAAAATGAGGTGAAAAATATGAAAAAGTTAATGTTTATAATCACTTTAATAATAGGTGCGTTCCTAATATCTTTTAGTCCGGTTGAGGCTGTAAGCACTAATGAGGAAGTGGAGCGAACCTTTGTTTGTTTAGTTGGAGGAAATTATGAAGAATATCTAAAGTTTGATGGTTTTAAAGAAGTAAAGAGGGAAGTAAACTTTCATCAAACTGGCGAGTATTATATCGTCTATCAAAAGATAGGTAGTGCAACAGAAATTACCAAGAAAGTTGTCGTCTTAAGCCGGAGCGAGTTGTTAAATGAAGGATACTATGAGAATAAAATAGATCTGCTTACTAGTCCTAGTTCGCTCGATAATACCCCAACCGCTACCCTCTCTTTAGAGGGTGATGCGTGGGTGATTGCCTATTCAATATTAGATCCCTCCAACCAAGAAGCAGGATGTAAGATTGTGATAGCCTATGGTGAAGCAACTAAGATCATCTGGCAAAAAGTATTGCGTTTTGATGCCTATGGCGCAATCGAAAGTTTGGCTTGGGACAACGGCAAGATAATAGGGGTTGGAACTCTATATAACGATATATCCCGAAATGACGGGTGGTTGGTCGTTTTAGATGAGAAGGGTTCAATCCTTTATGATCAAACTTATGGAGGCAGTGGCCATGATTATTTTAAGATGTTACAAGTAACGAGTGATGAGTATTTGATTGTGGGGAAAAGCAATTCGACGGATTCAATATTTATCGGAGAAAAGGAACTGTTTGATTCATTTATAATCTCAATTGATAAAGAGAGTTTTCAAGTAAAGTATATATACAATGTGGGAACTCCGGGAAATGATGAGCTGGTTGGTTTCTTATATGATGGTGGGTACTTCTATGCCATCCAAAAGACAACTACCACGAGCCTGTTTATGCAAATAATCAAAGTTAATTTGTCTGGAAAGATTATAAGTACCAATGAACTATACTTACCTAACAATTTGGAAATAATTAAGATGAAAATGAATCCTATGGGCAAGATGAATTTTATGGCTAAATATTATAGTTATCAATATAATCACGACTTAATCTCTTTTTATGAGTTAAATAGTGACCTAAGTATTAAAGAACTAGATGTTCATAAGAAGAGTGGAGATAAACAGGTGAGAGGAATGGATTTTCAGTTTTTAGAAAGTGGAGAAACCATTCTTTATTATGAAACAAGAACAAAAGATAATGTTTACGGATATCAGTTAAAAACGAAAAAGGGTAATGAGACCACCGCATTCATTGAAGCAAGCACTGGTGCTTATATTCCTTCAGATGGAATGCTAACCCCGGTTGCCTCAGTTTTACTGAGAAACTCCAAAACTGGTGAACTTGCAATTGCCAGTAACAATAGCATTAATGTGAACTCACTCGGGAAAGAAATGATTCAAAATAAGAGTGAAAGTGTCTTAATTTATGACATCATGATTAATAATCAACCAGTAACTCATGGCAATAAGTCAAGCATCAATTATAATCCAGATCTGTTTGGTTCATATTTACTAAAATTCTATTTTGAAACTCCAAGTTTAACCCTAGCTTATTATCTGGATCTCTATGTTGATTTGGTGGTATCAGTAAAAGACCATGAAATCTATGATTTAAACACAAAACTAATCTTTAATGGAGAAGGGTTATTAAACAACCAAAGAATAACCAGTAATTACGTGGTAACAGAACCGGGGGATTATATCTTAGAAATCACAGGTAGGGATCACCGGAAGAAGTTTATTAATTTCACTGTTAAAGAATTATCAGTTAATAAAGAACCAATATACCACGAAGAAGAAAGTGGTGATCTAGAAGTTCATTTTGAACTATCAGATGATGATGCTACGATTAGTTATCAAAAAAGTTTATCAGAAGAAAATAAAATCGATTTTCGCGATGAATGGTATTTAGGTTTTCCAATCCTTAGTGCTTTGATTGTCATCTATTCAATCGTTCGAAGAAGATGGGGCCTATGAAACGGATTGTAGGAATAATTTTAGTTTTAATAGCTCTTATATCTTTTTCTAACATCGTTCAAGCTAGTAGTGGCGATTCGAGTCTTATCACAAGTAAGAAAAAACTCTTATCAGATGAAAAAGTAAATAAGGTTTTATCATACAGGGAAGAAGTAGTTCTTTATGAAGCAAGTGATCAAATCGGAAGATTATTTGTTCGATTAAGTGTTTCAGGTAAAGTTAAGTTTAGTTATGAAATAAGGGTAACCGCTTTTTATGAAGGACTAAACTCCTATTATATTGGTGGAATAAAAGATAATGAGACGGGAATATTAGAGATTAATAAAACCACCTATAAAACAAAATATCACAAAATTGAAACTAGTATGATTAACTCAATCAAAGAAGTTGAAGGATACTTCATCTTAAGTGGTGCTAAAAATAATGATGGTTGGATTATGATTACCAATCTTGATTTTGAAATTCTTAAAGAAGCAACCTTTGGTGGAGCCGGAAAAGAAGAATATCAAGAGTTAATTATAACTGATGACCATTATATCTTGATGGGAGAAAAAGATGCTGATTCTTTAACTAATGTTGGTAATGTGGGCGAAGAAAAAGTGTTTCTTACTTTACTTAATAAAGAACTTGAGTTAATTAAGCACGAATATTTAAATTTCCTTGCCCCACTAGAAAAAGTAATAGGAGTGGTGTATCAAAATGATTTAATTAATGTATTAATTAAAGCTAGTAATACCTTTTATATGAGTCAGTTTGATAGTGAGTTGAAATACATCTTTTCCCTTAATTTGAATGAAATATATCAAGGTGACCTAAATGATGGTTTTTTAGTTAGTGGTTATGAAGATGCTTTAATTACTGTTTTTCGAAAGGGATCTTATTGGAGTTATGGTGTAATTTCTAGTGTTAATGGAAAAGATCAAGCAAAGTATTTACTAGATATAGAAGGAAAGGTGCTTAAAGCAGAGGTGAGAGATGGCGTCTTAGCGATTCTTACGATAAAGGATGAGGTGTTATACCTTTATCAAATTGATAACTATGAAGAAAATATTGAGACGTTTATTGGTTCAAAAGAATACTTTAATGTTAATGATTTAGATGGGATTGGGGTTAAGTCCCACTTTGGGAAGGTCGGAATCACAAGAAAATCTATTAGTCCATACTTTTCAAATTCAATCCCTGGGGACTACCTAGCAACTTATGAGATCACTCTTCCTAGTGGCAGAGTTATTACAAAGATACGGGAAGTTAAGATTTATCCTTATGTTAATGTGGCTGATGGTGGTATCTATCCAACCAACTACACACTTGATTTTTTTGGTCATGGGAAACTAAATGGCGTAACGATCCCGAGAAATAAAAAAGTTACTACCCCCGGTAACTATACTTTAACCCTAACCAATAATATAGGTGAGAGTGAAACAATCAACTTTCAAGTAGTTGATAATTACTTGAAAAATACCACCGATAATATTCAAAAGACGGACTTTACCTTAGCTAAGGGAGAAAACTTTACTGTAGAACTACCATTTAGAACCACTGGAATTATCAAAAGCATTGAGGTAAATAATATGCCTTATGATAACTTTAGTTATCAAAATGATCGATTAGTTATTCAAATGACAGCACCTAACATTGATGGGGTCTTTCCTTATGTGATTAACAAAGTAGTAATTGATTATGGGGGAAGGGAAGTCATAAAAGAGATAAATCAAGTAGCAATGGTAAGAGTTATTAAAGAAAGTCCAAGTATTAATATTACAAGTGATTTAACAAATAGGTATACGTTCAATTTATCCATAGATGACCCGGATCAAACACTTGTTGATTTAGTACTTGATGTCCATGATAATGGGGTATTAAAAAGTAGGATTTCCTCACTCCTTCAAAATGTAGAATATGTAATTGATAATGTGATAAAAGATAAAAGGTACGACATAAAACTAGTGATGAAATATCATTTGGGAGATGGAGAAATTTTAGAAAAAACATTGCTGGAATTTGCAACTACTGCTGAAAGTAATGAATTAGATATTGGAAGTTTTAAAATCTTAAAGCAAAGTCAAACATTAGAAGAGTTATCATTTACCCTTAAAACCAAAGACATTCAAAAATTAAAGGTTGGTGGTATGGAAGAAATAATAAACAACTCAAGTCCTAACTATCAAGCGATAATTGTTGGCGTGATAATGGTTTTTGGTGCACTTATCGCTGGTGTTATCATTAACCGAAAAAGAAAAGTGGTGGAATAAATTATTAAGACAAAAGTGAAGAAAGGTCTTCACTTTTTTTCCTTTATGTTAGAAAAAGGAGCATAAATATGATATACTTAAATTAATAAAGGTGGTGAAATGATGCGGCCAGTTAATCTCTATCTGAAAACTGAATACTCACTTTTAAATAGTAATATTAAGATTCATGAGTTGATGTCAGTAGCTTCTGAAAAAGGTTATCAAGTGATTGCGATGACAGATGACCAAAATATGCATGGAGCCATTAAGTTTTATCAAGCTGCTCATAAACATCATCTTAAACCAATCATTGGTTTAAATGTAAGGTATCAATTCAATGATCAAACTTCTAACTTGTTATTATATGCCCTTGATAACTTTGGTTATCAAAACCTAATGAAAATATCAAGTCGGATGATGATTAATGAAGGTGTTGTGGAACTAGAGTATTTGGCTAGAACCGCTCAAGGAGTTCTAGTTGTTACTCCAAGTGATGAAAACATCATCTTTGATTATATTGCGAGAAACGACCTCACAAGTGCCGTAAATCATTTAAATACACTTACTAGCATCTATTATGACTTTTATTTAGGAATAGCAAAGCAATCAGAAGCTGAGGTAAAGCTATTTGAAACGATTTATCAATTTGGCTTACAAAACAAGGTTAAAATGGTTGCCCTACATAAAAGTTGTTATTTAAGGAAAGAAGACCTCGATGTCTATTTAGCAGTTCGGGCAATCGATAAGAATGAAACCATTGGAGAACCAGTTGGTAAAGACTTATCGCTATACTTGCCATCACCAGATGAACTAGTGGCTACTTTTAGAGATCACTTGGATCTTTTGGAAGAAACTATTACTATTAGTGAAAAGTGTAATGTTAAGATTGATTTTTCCGAGTATCAATTACCTAAATATGATGAGAGTATTAATGCTGATGATTATCTAAAAGAACTATGTCAAGTAGGTCTTAAAAAAAGGCTTAGTGGCACTAATAAAGATTCTAAATACTATTTAGAGCGATTATTTTACGAACTTGCTGTTATTAAGAAAATGGGGTTCAGTGATTACTTCTTAATCGTTTGGGACTTTGTAAAGTTTGCGAAGAAGAGAGGTATTTTGGTTGGTCCGGGAAGAGGATCAGCTCCGGCTTCTTTAGTTAGTTATTGTTTGGGTATTACGGATATTGATCCGATTGAATATAATTTATTATTTGAACGATTCTTAAATCCTGAGCGAATTACGATGCCCGATATTGATTTAGACTTTCCCGATGATGAACGGGATTTAGTTATCCAGTATGTTGCTGAGAAATACGGTAAAGAAAGAGTAGCGCACATTGTTACTTTTGGAACCTTTGCTTTGAAACTTGCCATTCGTGATGCGGCTCGAATCTGTAATTTATCAGATGTTCGTTTCAAGGAAATATCAAGGCTGCTACCATCAAGAGTAACTAGTGGATTAAACGAAATAATTGAAAAGAGTGAACCATTACAAAGGTTAATGGCCGAGTTCGAAGACATTCGAAAAGTCTTGAAGATTGCGATGAAGTTGGAAGGATTACCAAAGAATACTTCTACGCATGCTGCGGGGATTATTATTACTCGTTATGACTTAGTGAACTACACCCCAGTAGAAAATGGACTTAACAATGTCTATCAAACCCAATATGAAGCATCAGATTTAGAAGCATTGGGTCTTTTGAAGATTGACTTTTTAGGATTGAGAAATCTAACAAATATTAGTAAGACCATTAAACTAATAAAACGCGATAATCCAAACTTTAAAATGCCAGATCAGTTTAATGACCCACTTACTTTTGAAATGATTCGAAAAGGTGACACAACTGGAGTATTCCAACTAGAATCACCGGGAATGCGAAAACTGCTTACTAATCTACGAACTAATTCTTTTGAGGATATAATTGCTGCTATTGCGCTTTTCCGTCCAGGACCGATGGAGATGATTCCAACCTTTATCAAGCGAAAGCATAAAGAAGAAAAGGTCACTTACCCGCATCCTGATTTAGAGCCAATCTTAAATCCAACCTATGGAACGATTGTCTACCAGGAACAAATCATGCTAATTGCTTGGCGGTTTGCGGGGTATAGTTTAGGAGAAGCAGATGTCTTAAGACGAGCAGTTTCTAAAAAGAACCGCGAGATCTTAGAACGTGAGCGATCGCAATTTGTAGCGCATTCAATTAAACGAGGTTACGAAAGAGCCGTAGCTGAAGAAATATATGACTATATTATTAAATTTGCCAATTATGGTTTTAATAAAGCACATTCTGTCGCATATTCAGTTATTGCGTATCAAACAGCCTATTTAAAGGCTCGTTACTTTAAATATTATGTTTCTGTGCTCTTAACAAGTGTTATTGGTAGTCAAAAACTAACTGATGACTATTATAAAGAAGCACTAAGTCGAAAGGTAAAAATCTTTGGACCGTCGATTAATATTAGTACTAATGAATATACAATTGAAAATGGAGCAATTTTCTTCCCACTTCAAGCAATCAATGGTTTAGGTGGTGTCCTTTCTAATAAGATCCTTGAAGAGCGAAGTAAGGGTATGTTTAAGAGTTTTGAAGACTTCATCAGAAGAACTTGTGATTTCTTACCATCAAGTATCATTGAAAACCTCATTTATGGGGGAGCCTTAGATATCTTTAAACTTACCAAAAAAGCTATGATAAACGAGTATCAAAATATTATTGATACCACCAAATATCAATTTGTGGAAGGTTTATTGAAACCTGATTATACCACTGAAGAATTTGATTATGGAACTTGTTTAATGAAAGAAAAAGAAGTATTGGGTATCAATATCAAATATAACTTCTTTTATCAATATGCCCACCGTTTTCCAAATAAAAAGTTAGTCAAGATTAGTGATATTACTAAAGAAGGAAATGTAGAAATGCTTTTGATGATTAAAAGCATCCGCCCTCATACTACTAAAAAGAATGAGCCGATGGCCTTTGTCGAGTTTACCGATGATACTGGTGACTTAAGTGGTGTACTATTCCCTCGAGTATATTTAGCATCAAGTTTTATGAAGGTGGGTATGATTGCGTTAGTCTATGGTAAAATTGAAGAACGTAATCAACGAAAACAACTAGTAGTGGAAAAATTAACTACTGTTTAATAACTAAAAAAGAGGGTTTTGGATAAGATGAATGAAAATTATCGAAAATGGGTTGAATATCAGGAGCTTGACCCCGAACTAAAAGCCGAACTAGAAAAATCCACCGAAGCAGAAATCGAAGATGCTTTTAATGGCCACTTGACTTTTGGGACTGGGGGTTTAAGAGGTATTATTGGAGTTGGAACAAATCGAATCAATATTTATGTGATTCGAAAAACCACCTATGGTTTTTTAAAGTATTTGATGAATCATATACTAGACTTCAAAACTAGAGGGATTGTCATTGGTTATGATTCGAGAAAGAACTCGAGAAGGTTTGCTGAAGAGGCAGCTTGTGTCCTGGGGACAGCAGGAGTAAAAGTTTACCTTGCAAAGAAAGTTACGCCCACTCCTCAACTCAGTTATTCAGTACGGAGTTTAAAATGTGCTGGCGGCATCATGATAACCGCAAGCCACAACCCTCCACAGTATAATGGCTTTAAGGTATTTGACGAAACAGGTTGTCAACTCCTTCCTGAGGGAAGTGACATCATCAGTCAAGAAGCCAGTAGCTTAGTTGATGTATTCTCCTTAGAAGTGGCTTCTTTAGAGAAGTTAATGGAAAAGGGAATAATCGAGTACTTCGATAATGATCAAGACTACTTAAAAATGGTGGATAGTGTTCAGGTTAATGATGTTCAAAAAGGAAATATCCTAGTTGTCTATACTCCCCTTCACGGGGCAGGAGCACTATTGCTTCCTGATTATCTAAAAGATAAAGGATATAATATTATTACTGTGCCTGAACAAATGGAATTAGATGCAGAGTTCAAAACGGTTAGATATCCTAATCCAGAAGACCCAACATCATTTGTCTTGGCGGAACAGTTAGGGAAGAAGTACCGAGCTGATCTCTTAGTCGCCACTGATGCCGATGCGGACCGGATGGGAGTAGCAGTTTTGATTAATAATGGCTATTATTATTTGAGCGGTGATGAAATAGGGGCTTTGATGTTATATTATTTAGCCCAACATCGAAAAGGGGTTGTCATTAACACCATCGTTACTTCCTCAATTGCTCGGGCTATTTGTGAAAAATATCAGATTGAATTAAAAGAAACCTTAACCGGTTTTAAGTATATTGGAACAATAATGAATGAAATTGAAAAGGAAGGTAAAAACTTTCTCTTTGCTTATGAAGAGTCGTTTGGTTATGTGATCAAAGATTTCATTCGCGATAAGGATGCTTTTCAAGCTACTTTATTGATGCTTGAAATAGCAAGTTTTTATCAAAGACAAGGCTTAACCTTAGTTGATGTATTAGAACTTATTGACGAAGAATTTGGTTACTATCGAACTCGTCATCTAAATATTACCCTTGAAGGACCAAGTGGCAGTGAAAAGGTAAGGACAATTATGGATTACTTTAGAAGTAATCCCTATGCCCTTAATCAACCAACTTGGATCGAAGATTATTTAGCGGGGGTTAGATGGACAAATGATGAAACCACGAAGCTCTTACTTCCACCATCTAATGTTTTAAAGTTTGGTGGAGCTAATTGGTGGGTTGCCCTTAGACCATCTGGGACTGAGCCAAAGATGAAATTTTACCTTTTAGTTGTCGGAAAAACTAAGGATGAGGCACTCCAATTACTAGAAAAATTAGAAGCACAACTTCAAGAAATACTTGCGACAATATGATATAATAATATCTAAAATGTTTATAATAAATACTGACTATTAAGGAGATGCTTATGGATTCAAATAGAAAACTTATTACCGATATTACTATCGGTGCGATATTTGCAGGAATATATGTAGCACTTACTTCGCTTAACCCAATAGGTTATGGTGCCATTCAATTTCGCTTTAGTGAAATATTACTACTCTTTCCTTTTTGGCACAAGAAGTTTATTATTCCAAGTGTGATTGCGGTGGGAATTGCTAATATATTTTCCCCATATGGATTACTTGACGTTGCTGTTGGAGTCGGAATTGCCATTATTTCTTATACGTTAATAATTAAATTTAAAAACAAATTTGTCAATATTGGTTTATATTCACTTTTGTGTGGACTCTTGGTTGGATTAGAATTAACCTATATTGAAAAGACTCCCTTCTGGTTCAATTTTCTTTCAATTACCGCTTCACAACTAGCCATTGGCTTAATTGGAATCTATATCATAAATTATTTGTATAATATTGCAATAATTAAGACCAATTGGTTTGAATGATAATTAATATTTTTAATAATTAAACAGAACAGTAAACAAAGGTAGGTCAAAATGGTAATAAAATATCAATTAATTAAAAAGGATGAAAAATCAAAAGCGCGGTATGGGAAGATAACGACTCCCCATTCAGAGTTTGAAACTCCAATCTTTATGCCCGTAGGAACTCAAGCCACGGTTAAGTATTTAACCAAAGAGGAGTTGGAAGCAGCCGGCGCTAAAATTATTTTAGGAAATACTTATCACTTATGGAATCAACCAGGCCACGAAATTGTGGAAGAGGCTGGTGGACTTCATAAGTTTATGAATTGGGACCAATCTATTCTCACCGATTCGGGAGGGTTTCAAGTATTTTCACTAGCAAAACTTCGTGATATTACTGAAGAGGGAGTTACTTTTCGCCATCATAAAAATGGTTCTAAACTATTCTTGTCTCCCGAAAAAGCTATTGAGATTCAAAATAGTTTAGGAAGTGACATTATGATGAGTTTTGATGAGTGTCCTCCGTATCCGGCTAGTTATGACTATTTGAAAAAGTCACTTGAAAGAACACTAAGATGGGCCGTAAGAGGAAAGAATGCTCATAAGTATCCGGATCGCCAAGGTTTATTTGGGATTGTTCAAGGTGGATTCCATCAAGACTTAAGAGAGTACTCGGCCCAAGAAACCGTCAAAATTGGTTTTGATGGTTATGCGATTGGTGGTACTAGTGTTGGTGAACCAAAGGAACTTCAAAACTTAGCCTTAGATTATGCCCTTCCATTTATCCCTGAGGATAAACCTCGCTATTTAATGGGGGTTGGCTCTCCAGGCGCAATCCTTGATGCGGTAGAAAGAGGCATTGATATGTTTGACTGTGTTCTGCCAACGCGAATTGCTCGCCATGGTACCGCAATGACTCATAAGGGAAGAGTACTACTCAAAAATAAAGAACATGAACGTGACTTTGGTCCAATAGATGATAAATGTGATTGTTATACTTGTAAGCATTATTCCCGGGCTTATATTCGCCACTTAATAAAAGCCGGTGAAATGCTTGCGGGACGCTTAATAAGTATTCACAATATTCACTTCTTAATGAATTTAATGGCTAACATTAGAAAAGCAATAAAAGAAGGTTACTTCTTAGAGTTTAAGGAAGCATTCTATTTAGAATACGGATTGAATGATATCAATAAAGATTTTTAGAAAGGAATTGTATTATGGATAGAAAGTTGAAACGACTAGCAATCATTTTATTATTGTTTGTCTTAATTCTTAGTGGTTGTGGTCCTACCTATAAGACGATGCCAAACCGAGAACTTGTAGTGACGGTTGCGGAAGATTATATTGGTCATTTAATCTATGAAGGCGAATTGCCGAAACTTGTGATTCCTTTTTCTAAAAATGTCAATGTGGCTAATTTTTCTCAAAACAACTATTATGTTTTGACTAAAAACGATGATTTTGAAATTTCTAAAGATATAGCTCTTTTCTTTAAAGAGTATGATGATCGTTCAATCATCACTAAACGAGTTGAGACGCCAACCGAAGAAGGAGAAGCCCGCTTGGGTGGAAAGAAGTTTCCGATTGACTCCCCATCTTATGATTACCGACGAATCATTACAACTGAAGATGGTACCCGTTTTTCAATGGAATATCGTCAGTTTACCAGTGGGGGCGTTACCTATTATGGTTGGACTTATCATAGTGGAATAACTATCACAATGGAGATGCCACTAATGGTGGTAAGGGATAACAATGTGCTTCGCTTAAAACTATTACCACTTCCTTTTGATACTCGTTATGAAGTAAGTGGCAGTTTAAAACTTGATAAAGTGTTATCTGGTAGTAAATATCTTGATGAAAGTTATTATACATTCCAATACCCTGATAGTATGAAGGCACTCACTCTAGAACAAAAAGAAAATCGCGTCAAGAATTGGTATATTGAACATACCAATGGACGGATGGAAGATGATAAGTTTGTCATCACCTATTTAGGAAATGACTTTATCATTGAGTTTGGAGTTACCAAACGAGACAAAGATAGTGGTGCTGAAAGTGATGCCTTCAAAATAATGCAAAAGTAAAAGACCCGATTGGGTCTTTTTTTGATACCTTTAACATAAATAAAGTATTTAACTAATAAAATATAACGGTGAAGAATATGTATAAACGCTCGGTGGATTATGTAATTGTCCTATGTGTTGCTTTTTTGATTATCTTTGGGTTAGTAATGGTTTATAGTGCTAGTAATGTTGTGGCTAATTATCGCTTTCAAGATTCGTGGTATTTTTTTAAACGACAGCTTATTTTTGCGGTAATTGGTCTCGTGGTAATGGTTGGGATTATTAAACTTGATCTTCACCGGATTAAAAAATATACAACTGTCATTTTCTTTGTTTCGATTGCCCTTTTAATTATTGTCTTAATTCCAGGTGTTGGAGATGTTCGTGGGGGAGCCCGTAGTTGGATTGGCTTTGGTTACTTCTCCCTTCAACCAGCTGAATTTGCTAAGTTATCCATTGTTATGTTAATCGCCAAATATATTAGCGTATATTATGAAGACTTAAAAAAATTTAAAGTATTTATCGCCTTTTTAGCTTTAATCGGTGTTGTCTTTTTACTGATAATGTTACAACCAGACTTTGGCACTGGTTTAGTATTAGTAATATCAGCCGTCTTATTGCTTTTTTTAAGTGGGGCACCACTTAAATATTTTGGTTTGTGTTTAGTTGTTGGATTGGTAGGTATTACAGGACTTATCTTAAGTGCACCGTACCGTTTAAAGAGGATCCTTGCCTTCCTTGACCCTTGGCAAGATCCACTTGGTAGTGGTTTTCAAGGAATCCAATCATTGTTTGCGATTGCACCTGGAGGGCTCTTTGGTTTAGGTTTTAATCGCAGTATGCAAAAGCATTTCTTTTTACCTGAACCTCAAAATGATTTTATTTTCGCGATTGTCATCGAAGAGTTAGGATTAATTGGGGGTATAATTCTGATTAGTGCCTATACCATTCTTTTTGTCAAAACGGTTCAAAATGCGATGCGAATAGAAGATCACTATCCTCGCTTTTTATCTCTGGGGATTGCGGTGTCTTTATATGTTCAAGTCTTTATTAATGTTGCGGTTGTGATTGGACTCCTTCCAGTTACCGGAATTACCTTACCGTTTTTAAGTTATGGGGGCTCTAGTTTACTATTATCAATGATTAGTGTCGGTATTATCTTAAATGTTAGTCGATACCGGGAATATGATTAGGGAGGGGTTTTTGTGAAAACGGTCGCTTTTACTGGTGGGGGAACGCTGGGCCATCTATATCCAGCCTTGGCCGTAATTGAAGCATTAAAAATTGAGAAACCATCGACACGGATAATTTATATATCAACCCCAAAAGAAGTTGAAATCTTATCAAACCATCCTGATATTGATGCAGTTTATCAAGTTGAATTGCAAGGATTTAAGCGTAAACCATCCTTTGAAAATATCCAATTAATCTTTAAACTAATTAATACAATTAAAAGAGTTAAGAAAATATTAAAAAAAGAAAAAGTTGATCTTGTAGTTGGGATGGGTGGATACCTTAGTGGCGCGGTCGTTTTTGCATCTCACAGGGTTAGAGTACCGTCACTAATTCATGAACAAAATGCCTGTTTAGGTATGGCCAATCGTTTTAGTATGCGATATGCAAAGAGGACTATGATGTCCTTTCCAATCCTTTTAAATACGAAAAAAGTGATCTTTACTGGTCATCCGCGCAAAGATGAAATAGAAAGTAAGTATCATAAAAAGGAATCAAACGATCACAAAATTTTAATAACTTCAGGAAGTGGTGGTGCCCAAGTTGTTAATGATGTCGCAATTCAGTTTTTAAAAGATAATCGTTCCTTAAAGTATAATGTAACCTTAGTGACGGGCATAAAATATTATAAAGAGGTCCTTGATAATTTAGAAGGTGATTATGATCACTTTCAAGTAGTTCCTTTTATCAAGGATTTGCCAAGAGCGATGAATGAAGTTGACTTGGTGATTACTCGTGCAGGAGCGACCACAATTTTTGAAATCCTTGGGTTAAAGAAACCAGCTATCTATATTCCTTCTCCTAATGTCGTAGGCAACCATCAAGAAAAGAATGCATCATACCTTAGGGACTATCAATTAGGTGAAGTTATCTTAGAAAAAGAATTAACCAAAGAGATACTTTTTGAAACGATAGAGAATATCTTTAATGATGTAACTTACCAAGAACGCATCGAAAAAAATATGGAGAAATTCATAAAAACAAATGCTCAAGCAAAAATTGTGGAAGAAATTAAGAAGTGGTGGTAAATATGAAGGGATTTATTAATTATGCCCAAACATATCACTTAGGGGATATTAGTTTAAATCAATCCTTTAAAAACTTAACAACCTTAAAAATTGGTGGAGCGATCAAGTGTGTCTTTTATCCGTATACTAAAGATACCTTAAGAGAGGCCTATCGTTATATCATTGACCATCAGTTACCATACTTTGTAATTGGTGGGGGTTCTAATTTGTTAGCAAGTGATGAAGAGTATAATGGAATTGTAATATCGATGAAGAAAATTAGAAACTTTCATTGGATTGATGAGGAGACCATTTATTTAGATGCTGGTGTCTATGCCAGTGCCATTGCTCGTTATATTAGTTCCAATGGGGTTGAAGGGGCAGAATTCATGAGTGTAATACCAGGTATGATTGGTGGTTTAATCTACATGAATGCTGGAGCCTATCATCGTGAAATAAAAGACTGTTTAATATCGGCCGACTATCTCGATGCTAATGCTAATGTGGTTACCATAGAAGACTGTAAGTTTAGTTATCGTGATAGTATATTTCGTCATATCCCATCGATTATTTTAGGAGGAACCTTTCGCTTTAAAAAGACAAATAATCAAGATGAAATTAAAAGAAAATTAGAATTATATTATCAAATAAAAAGGGACCATCAACCAATAGATAAGCGTAGTGCCGGTAGTACCTTTCATAATCCTAAAGATATTAAAGCTTGGGAAGTAATTGATAAACTGGGTTTTAGAGGTTATCAAATCGGTGGTGCTAAGGTTAGTGAAAAACATGCTAACTTTTTAATCAATGAAGGTAATGCTACCTTTGATGATATGATGGAATTAATCCATAAAATCAAAACAGAAGCAAAATCAAAATTAAATATTGATTTAAATTGTGAATGGATAATTCGTAAGTAGTTATCTGCCTATTCCAATTGTCTTCCTCTTCATATATTAAAGTAGGAGGAAATGATAATATGAACTATTACAATCCAGGCCATTATAACTACTTTCACCAACGAGAAGCAACTAAATATGGTCCAACTGTTTTACCGCAAACCCCTCAGACAATGCAACCGCCAATGAAACCAATGGCAGCAGTAAAACCGTCGGTTAATTTACCTCCTCGATTTTTAACTCCTGAAGAAGGATGGAAGCGAGGAAATTTAGATGCTAATGCTTATGATCCTTATGAACCATATGTACCTAAGACTCCTATTCCTAAGACTGAAAAGGAAGCGTTAATGCAAAGAATCCAAGCTTATAGTTTTGCTTGCTTGGAACTTGGTTTGTATTTAGATACGCATCCTAATGATCGGAATGTTCTTGAGATGTTCTTACGATATCGAGAAGAACTAAGAAAGATGACAATGGATTATCAAAACCGTTTTGAACCGATCAGTATTCAGACAGCACCATTAAATAAATTACCATGGCAATGGGCAGCAACTGACTGGCCTTGGGAAAGGATGTAGAGAGTTATGTGGGTTTATGAGAAAAGATTACAGTATCCGGTGAATGTTACGAAAAAAGACGTGCGAATGGCTAAATTTATTGTCACTCAATATGGAGGACCTGATGGCGAATTAGCAGCAGCGCTTCGTTATCTGAATCAAAGATATACGATGCCAGATGATTATGGGAAAGCACTTTTAACCGATATCGGTACGGAAGAATTAGCTCATGTGGAAATGATTAATACAATGCTCGTCCAATTGACCAAAGATGCGACACTAGAAGAACTCGAAGCAGTGGGTCTTGGTGGGCATTACACCCAACATGGCTTCTCAATCTTCCCAACTGATGCAAACGGCGTTCCATTTGCGACTAAGTATTTTCAAGATTTAGGTGACTGGCGTACTAACCTCTATGAGAATATGGCAGCTGAACAAAAAGCACGTTCTACTTATGAACACTTGATTGATTTGGCGAAAGACCCTGCTGTTATTGACCCCCTCTTATGGTTAAGGCAACGGGAAATCATTCATTTCAATCGCTTTAGAGAACTCCTAGAACACTATGAACGTCTAGGAATAAAGTAAAAGTTGGCAAATAGCCAACTTTTCTTTTTCTAGGAGGATATACATGTATTATGATAATCATTTTTCTTTTATAATCTTATCAATAAAACTTTGCTTTATGATAAAATAAAGAAATAAGAGAAGGCTTAAAGCCTTCATTAGTGTACAAAACCTTAGAAATTCCTACTAGCAATTTCAATTGCTTTTTGGACTATTCTACCACAATCTTTAGAAGAAACAGCACCCCAACCTTGGTTTTGAACAATATCAAAAACACCTAATTCTTTGGCTATTTCCGTTCTTAAGTTTTCGGATATTAATCTTTTTCTTCTACTCATTGTGTATTACCTCCTTTTTGTACACTTATATTTTGTGTTTATATTTTTATTTTAAACTTGGAAGAAAATATTAAAATAAATTAAGAGGAGTATTATGAAATATTTATTCGAATCAAAAAATTTATGTTTTAGAAGATTTGAAATAACTGATGCACCGGTATTATTTGAACACCATTTGGAGCCTGAATTAAAAGAATGGATTCCTAATGAAGTGTATGAGGATCTTGA
>DUOG01000070.1 GCA_012838945.1 Acholeplasmataceae bacterium
ACTAATCCGTATCAAAACATGGGTTCTTATTTAAACGACTTAATTTAACTTTTTCTTTTAAAAATAGTGACTAATTTAATACTTATCACAGTATTATTTTGTTGCATTTCATACTACAATTCACCTATAAGCAAAAATATAACATAACACAACAATATCATTATATTTAAGAAAAGTAACTATTATGTTTGATAAAGTAAAAAGCTCTAGATTAACTAGAGCTCTTGGTCTTTTTAAAGCGTTCTGATAATTTCAAAACCAATATTTCAAATAGTAAAACAAGAATAATTAAGATGACTGACCAAGCAAGGATGGCAGAACTATTTAAATTACTTCTTTCCAGTTGTAAGATGTAACCAATGCTGCGGTTGGGTTGAGCGATAAATTCACCCATGACCATTACTTTCAAACCAATCCCAAAAGATTGGACTAGAGTCATCATAATAAAGTTTAGGATGATTGGAAAATAAAAATCTTTTAAAACCATCCAATTGGTATTACTAAGGGTTTTTACATCATCAATTAATTCTTTATTTATGTTCTTTAAACTAGTTAGTAGTCCTTCATACATAATCGGAAGGACAACCAAGGAAGTCATAATATATGGGCTAGTCTTACTTCCAAAGGTTATCAACAACAGTACTATTATAGCAATTACCGGAATGGTTTTTAGAATCACGAACAGTGGTTTAATAAAACTTTCAAATTTGTCTGACAGATAAGAAAGGATGGCGAGGATGAAAGCAATAACCAATGAGACAAGGACCACTAAGATAAGTCTGACAATGGTCAAAAGAATGATAAGATAAGTGGTGCTAGTACTCAAGATCTCCTTAAGCGATAAAATCACCTCACTAATTCCTGGTAGAACCAAGGAATTATCGATGATTAAACTACTAACAGCCCAAAGCAAAATAATAAACAGAACACTTAAAAGAATATACTTGTAATTATTATTATTCATTAGTTGTAAAACTCCTGATCAGGAATTTGTCCTCCTAACAAGTTAGGATTATATTCATTTAACATTTCAAAAAAATCATTTATCAAGTTTATATTTTCTCTTGCATCAAGGTAATCAATATTACTCCTTGGAATACTTTTTTCTAATATAGTATCTCCTAAGTTCTTAAAGTATTGATGCTTCTTAATTATACTCTTAGTATACTCTTGGGGGTTATTATTTAGGAACTCAATATTACTTTTAATTTGATCAAGGACTCTCATCACTTGATTAGAATCACTTTCTGGATTGATGAAGATTGCTGCTTGAGGAAAATCCCCAGCAAATTCTTGTAAATCTAAAACATTTAATTCCATATTATACTCAAGTTCTAATTTAGTGATGAATGGCTCGGCACAAACAATGTATTGAGGAGGGTTGCATGAGGTATCAGTAGGATCATTAGGATTACAAACAAAGAAAGGAATGATTTCATCAATACCATTTTTATATGTGATCTCAGCTTCAACCTCATAATCATTAAGGGATTTTCTTAAAATAAGATCGGGGGTAGCATTTCGTCCATAAGCCATTATTTCTTTACCTAATAGATCGGTTAACGTATCAAGTGGGGTAGTTTTTCTTGACACGACATAGGTATTTCCTAAAGTAATAATTGATGCTAATTTATAGATTGATGAATTATTTAGATATATTTTGGTGCCCACGTTTAGGGGCGCAATAATAATATCATGAGATTTAGAAATCATTCCCGCGATTAAAAGATCAGGGCCAGCAACAGATTCGATTTCTATTTGATCAACTAAGTCACCAACTGCGATAAAAGGAGTTCCATTTGGGACTAGTATTTTAATCTCTGATTTCTCATTATTAGTGCACCCAACTAATGCTAGGACAAATATTATTAAACAAATTATTTTTTTCATTAATACCTCTTATTTGGTATAAATATCTTTTTCAGAATACTTGGTGTGTAAGTGGTGGTGTGCCACATCACTTCCTGGTTCTTTTAAGAATTCACGATATAGATTGGTCACCTCTTGATTATTGTGTGACTTTCTTACATCCATAAATTCATCAATCTTATGGAGGGCATCAGCTCGTAACTTCTTCACATTTACTTTTTCTTGAATGTGGGCCGGAACAATTGGTTGTCCTCCACCATTGATACATCCACCGACACAAGCCATAAATTCAACAAAGAGATATTCATTAGGGTTTTCTTTAATGCGTTCTAACATCTTAGGGAAGTTTACTGCTCCATGTACTACCGCAACCTTTCCTTCCAAATCACCTAATTTAACCTTTGCTTCTTTGATGTTTTCATCAACATTTCGAAGTTCACTTAGTTCAACGACTTCACTTTCTTTTTCTTCCACAATTTCTTTTACAGTTCTTAGCGCTGCTTCCATAACCCCACCGGTTGTTCCAAAGATTACTCCAGCACCAGTATATTCTGCTAGGGCACTGTTTGGGAAGTAGTCTTTCAAACGAGCAAAGTCAATACCTTGACGTTTGATAAGTCTAGCCAACTCTCTGGTTGTTAGAACATAATCAACATCTCGGATTCCGTCTACTTCCATATGTGGAAGGGCAGCTTCATGTTTTTTTGCGATACATGGCATGATTGCGACCACTTTAATCTTGTCTTTGTCAATACCAATCTTCTTCGAATAGTAGTGTTTGATTAAAGCACCTTGCATTTGTTGAGGTGATTTACAACTTGAAAGGTTTGGTAAAAACTCTGGATAATAGGTTTCAACATAGCGAATCCAACCTGGTGAACAAGAAGTAAAGAGTGGGAGGGCCACTTCTTCATTGTTCTTGGCCTTTTTGATTCGTTCTAGTAGTTCATTACCTTCTTCTAAGATGGTAACGTCAGCAGCAAAATTCGTATCAGTAATATCATCAAAACCTAACATTCTTAAGGCTTGATAAGTTTTACGTTCAACGTTGGTTCCAATTTCGAAACCAAACTCTTCACCTAAAGCTACTCGCACCGCTGGTGCCACTTGAGCCACGGTGTAGTAATCTTTATTTTCGAGTAAGTCAAGTACTGCTTCGGTGTCATCTCGTTCTTGAAGGGCTGCTACTGGACATGATTGAATACATTTACCACAGTAGATACAGCCTGAATCTTCTAAGTCATGATTAGATGCCGGTCCAACATAAGTATCAAACCCGCGATTATTGAAGTTTAAGATCTCTAGACCAGAATACTTCTCACATGCTGAGATACAGCGACCACAGTTTAGACATTTGAAACTGTTGATTACCATGGCATCAGTGACATTAAGGATTTGTTCTTTTCTCTTATAGTTGTCATCTTCTCCCATGTTATTTTCAACATTATATTTTCTAAGCAATTCTAAAAATTCACAGTTATGTTCTCTTGCACAACGCCAACATTCAAAATGATGGTTTGCTGCTAAGAGTTCTAAGTTATTAACAACAGCATTTCTAATTCTTTTGGTATTGGTTCTTACGACCATTCCATCTCTTACTTTAACCGTACAAGAGTTTTGTAATGAGTGGACGCCTTCAACTTCAACTACACAAATTCTACAAGCCGATGTTTCATTAATATCCTTAAGGAAACAAAGTCTTGGAATATAAATATTAGCTAAGCTGGCAGCCTCCATAATCGTTATATCACTTGGAACACTTATTACGGTATCGTTAATCGTTATTTTTACTTCTTTCATAGTTCACTCCTAAGCTGTAATAATGGCATGGGTTGGGCAAGCAAGCGCACAGGCACCACACTTAATACAAACATCTGTATTAATTGTGTGTTTTTCTTTAATCTTACCAGTAATTGCTTCAACTGGACAAGTACGTTTACATTTTCCACAACCGATACAATCATCATTGATATAGTATTTAATTAACGGTCTGCAGACACCAGCAGGACATTTCTTATCGACAACATGGGCGATATATTCATCTTTAAAATGCTCAAGGGTTGATAAAACCGGATTTGGTGCGGTTTGTCCCAAACCACAAAGAGCCGAGTCTTTAATCGTATGGGCAAGGCTTGTTAAGAGTTCAACATCTTCTAGTGTACCTTTCCCTGCAGTAATCTTTTCTAAGATTTCTAGCATTCGTTTAGTACCTTCCCGACAAGGAGTACACTTTCCACATGACTCATCTACAGTAAATTCTAAATAGAAACGAGCCACGTCAACCATACAGTTATCCTCATCCATGACGATCATTCCACCTGATCCCATCATTGAACCTAATTTAACTAAAGTATCGTAGTCAATAGGGGTATCTAGGTGTTTTTCGGTTAAACAACCACCACTAGGGCCACCTGTTTGAACCGCTTTAAATTTCTTACCGTTAGGGATTCCCCCACCTATATTAAAGATAACTTCTCTTAGTTTGGTTCCCATTGGGATTTCCACTAAACCAGTATTATTTACTTTTCCACCTAAGGCAAACACTTTTGTTCCAGTTGATTTTTCTGTACCAATGGAAGCAAACCATTCTGACCCTTTACGAATTAGTCTTGGAATGTTAGCAAGTGTTTCAACGTTGTTGATAATCGTTGGCTTATTCCATAGACCGGCTTCAGCTGGATATGGTGGTTTGTTTCTTGGCATTCCTCGTTCACCTTCAATAGAAGCAATTAAGGCTGTTTCTTCACCACAGACAAAGGCTCCGGCGCCAAGGCGCATTTCCAGATCAAAGGAGAAACCGCTGCCAAAGATGTTTTCGCCTAGTAGTTCATATTCATATGCTTGTTTAATTGCATGATTAACGCGCTCCACCGCAAGCGGATATTCTGCCCGACAGTAAATGTATCCTTGGGAAGCACCGATGGCATAACCACCAATAATCATTGCTTCAATTACTGAATGTGGATCACCTTCTAAAATGGCACGGTCCATAAAGGCTCCTGGGTCACCCTCATCAGCATTACATATAATATACTTAATATCACTCTCATTGTTACGAGCAAATCTAAATTTTAAACCAGTTGGGAAGCCACCGCCACCGCGACCACGCAAACCTGATTTAATTAACTCTTCAATTACTTCTTCTGGAGTCATTTCTTTTAAGGCTTTGTATAATCCAAAATAACCATTTCGTGAGATGTATTCTTTGATGTTCATTGGATTGATGATTCCAGAATTCTTTAATACTCTTCGTTCTTGTTTAATGTGAAAATTTGCTTCTTGATATTCAATAATTTTTTGCTCTTCTTCAGGGGTAATATCAGCAAGGGTTAAACTTGTTACTGGTTTACCTTTTAGTAAGTGTTTTTGACAGATCTCATCAATGTCCTCAACTTTTAAAGGTGCATAGACAACACAATCTGGATAAACAATTACCACTGGACCCTTATCACAGAAACCAAAACAGGTATTAGTAAAAAGGCTAACCTTTTTCTCTAAACCATACTCTTTAATTTTCTTGGTAAATTCTTCTTTAAGAATGCTTGAATTACGGCGCTTACATTCGGTACCTTCACATACCACTACTTGAAAGCGAATCATTTTACTTCACCCGCTTTCTTGTGTTTTACTAATAATAAATCTTCAACCACAAAACCTTTATTAATGTGACGATTAATAATACGTTCTGCATCTTCTGGTTGTACTTTACAGTACGTTGTTCTTGTACCTTTTGAATTGTAAATTTCTACAATTGGTTCAAGAGCACATTCACCGATACAACCTACTTCCACAATCTCAACATTTTTCAAACCGCTCATTTCAACTTCATGAACCAAAGCTTCATAAACATCTTTGGCTCCAGCGGTTATGCCACAAGTAGCCATACCCACAATAATTCTAAAGTGATTCTTTTTCTTACTAAGATTTACTTTAAAATTATTTTCATCTCTAATTTTTTCTAAATCTTGAATTGTAATCAAAATATACCTCCTAGTCCCTAGTTACTTTCTTCTTTCATAAGTTCTTCAATGACGCTTCGGACACTCTTAGAGGTTGCTGAACCATACACTTTACCATCAATAGTTAAAACCGGAGCAAGTCCACAAGCACCGATGCAGCGAGCAGCAGCTAGAGTAAACTTACCATCTTCTGATGTTTCTCCTGGTTTTATCTTAAGGATCCCACCGATGGTATCAAGGATTTCCTGAGAACCACGCACATAACAGGCAGTACCCATACAAACATTAATAATGTGCTTACCTTTTGGTTCAAGCGAAAAATGTGAGTAAAAAGTTACTACACCATTAATCTTGGAAATCGACTCATCCAATTCCTCAGCAATAATCTTTTGAATTGGGATGGGAATGCAACCAAAAATTCTTTGAGCGTCATGTAACGTTGGCATTAATGGGCCAGGCTTCTTCTTGTGTTCAGAGATTTTTTCTTTTAATTCTTGAATTTGTTCATCTGAAATAATGTAATTCGTTGCCATACAAATCTCCTTTTATATTATATTGTATCAATCATTTTGCATTAGCTGATATTGACGGGCAAGCAAATGCTAAAATGTGATATCCAAAGTTAAAAATTCCTTAACTCTTTCTATTAAATTAATTCTCTTTTCTAAAAAAACCTTTTTTAATAAAACGGCATATTGTCATTTTAAAATGTGGTTATAAAAAGTATAAAACTATATAAAATTAAAAATTGGTGTCAAAAAATAAAAAATAGGTATAAATTTGTAAAATTGTAAATATTTATATAAACTTCCAAAAAAATGGTCTTGTTATACTAATTATAGTCCTTTTTGGAATTTATTTGGTATGAAAATATAATGAAAACGTTAACTCGGAAAATACAAGAAAAAGTGATGAAAATAAAAAGTACAAAGACAATTCTTTGTACTAATTTTAAAAAACTATCTAACCCTATTCATACGGATCAAACCCGCCATCATAATCATCATTCTTTGTAAACTCTTTTTTAGGTCCTAAGTAACTATCGTCATCAGGCATACCATCACTTTCTGGATCATAACGATATGTGCCTTCTAAACGGCTTCTATACTTGCCATCAGGTCGCTCAGCCTCGTAACTAAAGAGCCAACATCTACGTTTCTTCTTCTCTTTCTTCTTCATCGTTCTTTCCCCCTCCTTTATATTATATTTATACTTTCATTATATCAAATAATGATATGATTTGATGTTTTATTATTAATATTTTCTAAAATAAAAGGGTTCTAGTTATATAACTAAAACCCATTTTTATTATTTTCTATCTTTTACGACGAATGACAATGAAGAATAATCCTAAGATACCAAATAGATAAGGTATTATATTAATACCAAACTGACAATTACTACTAATTGATTTTGGTAACTTGTTAATTTCTGCTTTGGCATGTTTCACAATATCTTCAATTTCTTTAAGATCAGTTGTTTCATCAATTTCTGATTTAGCATTTTCAATGATTTCTTTAATCTTATCTTGATTTAATTGTGAGTACTTGCTTAGGTCAACATAGTTATCTAATTCTTCTTTGGCATTTTCTCTTGCTTCTACATATAATGGTTCAATTTCATCAACTGCTGCTTTGAAAGAACCAACTAGTTCTTTTACTGTTGTTGGAGAAGTAGTATTTTCAATGTTGTTAATCGTAGTATTAATCAGTGTTTGAATTTGTGCTTGGTTTTCTTCACTGTAAAGGTCTAAATCAACATAGTTTTCCACTTCTTCAATGGCATCATCCCAAATAGTAGGAACATCATCAATTTGTGCTTGAGCACTTTCTAATGCTTCAGTAACCTCTGCTTTAGAAGTTGCATTATTGATAGCATCAATACCACTTTCAATAATTCCTTCAACTACTGCTTTTCTATCTTCATTATAGATAGATAAGTTACGGTAGTTATTTAGTTGATTAATAGCGTGTTCTTTTTGAGCATTTAATTCTTCTAATTCTTCTTCAAGTGTTTTGATGTTATTTAACATACTAATGTAAGATGCTAATTTAGCGTTTACTTCAGATTTTGTAGTTGCATTTTCAATAGCAGTTCTAGCAGAAGTAAGGATATTGTTAATCTGTTGTTGATTAGCTTCACTATATAAGTCAAGATCATCTTCAAATTCCTTTAAATTCAGAAGGGCTGCCTGTTTAGCTTCGGTTAATTCTTTTTCTAATGTTTCATCTTTTAATTCATCAAGTAAGCTAATGTAGTGATTGCGTTTGTTATCAACTTCTGTAATAGTAGTTGCATTTTGGATAGCTATTTTAGCATCAGCTATTATATCATTAATTTCAGATTGAATTGTTTCGCTGTATTTATCAAGGTCTAAATAATTTTCAATATAATTAATAGCATTATTCTTATGAGCGATTAATAGTTCTTCTTCAAGAGTAATGATATCTTCTAATTGACCAAGATAGTTATTCTTTACTGAATTAACTTCACTAACAGTCGTAGCATTTTGAATAGCTGTTCTTGCATTAGTTAAAAGACTCAATATTAGTTGTTGGTTAGTTTCACTATATAAGTCAAGATTATCTTCAAAATATTTTAACTCATCAAGTGCAGCATCTTTTGCTTGTTGAAGCGCTTCTGCCTTTAATTGTTCAATTTTTGCTTCTGCTTCTTCTAACTTTCCAAGGTTAGTAACTAATGCTTTTGCTTCTGGACTTAAACCTTCATAGGCATTTCTTGCATTAACAAATTGACCAAGATCAGTTTCAAGCGTGATTTCTGATGCAGCTGGAAGGGCATCGATTAAATCAATAACGATTTGCGCTTGTTGATCAACATCATTTCTCAATGCATCATAATCAGTGAAAGTCACTTTTGTCCCAACACCAACTTTAGTTACTGGTACAAAAACTGGATTAGTTAATAGTGAATCTAGGTAATGAGAAGCAAATAATAACTCATTAGGTTGTAAAGTGATGATGCTATTTGGATTAGTGTCAACACTTGAAACTCTAACATTGCCGTTTGTATCAATAATAATATAACCATAGGTGTTAACATCAGTTCTAATAGCGGTATCGCCTAAAGCAAAACTTATGTTGCCATCTGTAACATTGTGATAAAGCGTACCACATGAATGCCAACGAGTCGTTGGAATGCTAGATGAAGTAAGTTCTAGGTAGTTACCTGATGCTACAAAGAATACATAATTATTAACAGTCAATGTTTTTCCCGACCATCCAATGTGAGAAGTCTCATTGTATTGTCCTGGTTCATCTTTAGTCATAGCTGAAGGATCTTTACGGTAGAAGAGTGGATTTTCATTTTCTTTGGTAATACCAAAGTTAACTACTACCTCTTCACTATAAGTTAAACCATCCTTGGTAATCGATGCAATAAGTGTTACTGGTGTATAAGAAAGTTTTTCTTTTAGACGCTTACCAGTAGTTAAATCGTGCACATCACTTGGAGTCTTATATTCCCAAGTCACAATTCCTTGTGATTCATCAGTTTGAACTGGGAATACATAATCTGTAACAACATGCTTTGATGCGCGGTTAATTACTTGTTCAAGATTAGTTCTTAATACTTGAAGTTTAGCAATTTCAGTTTCAGCTTGAACTAACTTATTATAATTAGTAACTAGAGCTTTATCAGTATCTGATAATTGATTATAAAGGTTTCGAATTGATGCGATAAAATCTTCTTGATTAAGTGTAGTTGGAACATTAATTTGATTAATAGCATCAATAATACCTTCAACATCACCAACGATAATGCTTCCTACAGCCTTTGGGGTAGAAATAACATTGGCTTTATTAACAGTTGAAACATAGTATTCATAACCATTGTTTTCAACAACAATTTCATTAGTTTGAATGTAGTTATATAAGTGATCGATATTGTTTACATCAAGTGTTTCACCGTTTTGAGTACGGTAGACAACATAACCACGAACATCTTCAACAGCATCCCATGAAAGTTTGATCTTACTGCCATCTACTTTTTGAACATTAATAGATGATACTTCATGAACTGGCACTAGGTCTTTATAACTTCTAACTACACTTCCTGGAACTTTCTTTGCCCAGTAGTCTTCTTTAAGAAGGGTCAAACCTAATCTTATTTGATCAATGGCTGATGATACATTCTTGAAGTAAGAATACTTATAGAAAGCATTACCATCAATGCGGTCATACATTTCAACATTTAAGAAACGGTTTTGTACTTCATTAATATTTTCCCATCCAGAGCCTGGTGCCATATAGATACCATGGCCTAGATACATGTTAACATCATAGCCTTTGGCTACCTCACTCCAATATCTAGTTAAATTAGCAAATGGAGCAGTGGCATGTTCTAATCCCCAATAAGTTTGAGGTAGTAAATAATCGATCCATTCATTTTGAATCCAAGCAACAGAGTCACAATATAAGGCTGAATAGTGTTGTTGACCAGCAGTCCCAGATGCTGAGTTTAGATAGATACCCGTTGGACTAATACCCAATTGGACAACTTTTCCAGTATGATCAAAGTGTTGGTCTAACAATTCATCAATACCAGCCATTAGTAAGTTTACTTGGTCTCTTCGCCAATCAGCTTTACTTAATCCCTTTGGATTGTATCCTGGTTTACTATAAGTTTTATTGTCTTCAGTATCAGGAACATTGTTGTAGAAGTAGTCATCAAAGTGAATAGCATCAACATCATACTTATTGATTATTTCATCAATAGTATCAATGATGTGTTTTCTAACAACTGGTTCTCCTGGATTTAAGTAAACTCCACTTCCAGCTTGAACTAGTAATTCAGCATTACCAGCAGGGTTATTTGGAAAATCAGGATTACTTGCTCGATAGTTTGAGGCAAAAGTTTGAAGGTCAGTAGTCAAACCTGAAGATAAAACACGATATGGATTTAACCATGCATGGAATTCAATTCCACGTTTGTGTGATTCTTCAATAATATATGTCAATGGGTCAAACTGATCAAAATTTACATTTTTCCAGTAGTTTCTTCTTGGATTGAGATCAGAATCATATAAAGCATCGTTATGAATACGGATGTGGAAAATCATCGCATTCAAACCATAGGCTTCCATATTATCTAAGATAGCGTCAACTTCATTTTTATATTGGGTTTCATTAGAATATGAAGCGATATCGCTAACATATGATGAAATCCAAACACCACGGAAATCCTGAGTAGGATAGGTGTATTCCGTTAAACGCAAAACTTTTTCAGATGAATTACGGTAAGTAAGGTCAGTACCATTGGATCTTTTAATAACAGTAGTTCCAGCAGCCGCTGAGACATTACCGCTTGTAAATAATATTATGCTAATTAAAGCAACAGCGAAAATTAAAAATCTTTTTAATTTCATAAATGCACCTCTTCATTTAGTGATAGTTGTAACTTATAAAAACGATTTCATAAATCTTATCTATTATATCAAAATAATGCGAATATTGCAATAAATGTAAGGTGTTTATTTAGACAATTTTTATCACACCAAATAATATAAAAGGGCTTTAGTCTTTTCCAACTAAAGCCCTTAATATTATCTCTTTCTGCGAGTGATTATATAAAGTACACCTAAGGCACCAATAAAGGATGGAATGAGTACCACACCACTCTGACAATTACTACCACCATTATTTAATTTAGGCACTTTGTTAATGTCAGCTTTGGCTTTTTTCACAATCTCATTGATTTTATCAACACTCATCGCTTTATCAATTTCTGCCTTGGCCTCATCAATTATTTCTATTATTTTGTCTTGATTTTCTTCTGAATAATTATTTAGGTTGACATAGTTATCTAGTTCATTCTTTGCTGCTTGTCGTTCTTCACTATAGATTGGAGCAACCTCATCAACCCAACCCTTAAAAATATCCACCAGCATCTCAACTTCTTCTATTGTCCTAGCCCTATCGATGCTATTTTTAGTGAAGTCAATAATTGATTCAAGGTATTCTTTATCCTCTTCACTATATAGATCAAAGTTAACATAGTTTACAATTTCAGCCTTTGCTTCCCCTTTAATGGTTAGAACAGCATCAATTAATGCTTTAGCATTTTCAAATTCAAGATTAACTTCATCTTTAGAAGTAGCATTGTTGATAGCAGTAATTGCGTTAGCAATAATACCTTCAATCACCGCTTGGTTTTCGGCACTATATTCTTCTAGATTCACATATTTATTTAATTCTCGAATGACAAAGTCTTTATGAATATCTAAGAAGCCTGGATCATCTTCATCAATAACGTGATTAACTGCCATTGGAGTTGAAATGACATTTGCTTTATTTACTGTTGATACATAATACTTATAATTATCATTGTTTTCAACTACTAATTCATTTGTTTGAATGTATTCATATAAATGATCAATATTATTTACATCAAGTTGTTCATCTTTTAATGTACGATAAACCACATAACCACGAACGTCATCTATTTTGTCCCATCTAATAAGATTTTGATTATCATTAATCTTATGGACAAGCATATTAGTAACATCACGAACAGGAACTAAATCTTTATAACTTCTAACAACACTTCCTGGAACTTTCTTCGCCCAGTAGTCTTCTTTTAGAAGAGTTAAACCTCTTTTTATTTGTTCGTTTGCTGTGGCAACAGTTCTAAAGAATGAATACTTGTAGAAAGCACTTCCATCAATGCGGTCATACATTTCCATGTTCAAAATACGATTTTGAAGTTCATCAACATTTCCCCATCCTGAGCCTGGTGCCATATAGATACCATGGCCTAGATACATGTTGACATTGTATCCTTCTGCTGCTCCGCTCCAAAATTTTGAAAGTTGAGCAAAACTAGCTCGGTTATGTTCTAATCCCCAATAAGTTTGAGGTAGTAAATAATCGATCCATTCGTTTTGAATCCAAGCAACCGAGTCACAATATAGTGCTGAGTAATGTTGTTGAGCACCGATGGTGCCAGCTAAATCATTACGATAAACACCAGTTGGACTAATACCTAATTGAACAACTTTTCCAGTATGTTTAAAGTGTTGATCTAATAATTCATCAATACCAGCCATTAGTAAGTTTACTTGGTCTCTTCGCCAGTCAGCTTTACCTAATCCTTTGGGATTGTATCCTGGCTTACTATAAGTTTTATTGTCTTGACTGTCACTTATACCATTGTAGAAATAGTCATCAAAGTGAATTGCATCAACATCATACTTATTGATGATTTCATCAATTGTATCAAGGATGTGTTTTCTAACCGCTGGTTCACCTGGATTTAGATATACACCTTCCCCGGCTTTTACAATGAGTTCTGGATTACCAGCTGGATTGTTCGGAAATTCTGGATACATTGATCTAAAACTCGCTGCGAAAGTTTCAAGATCAGTATCAAGACCTGATGATAGAACTCGATATGGGTTTAACCAAGCATGGAATTCAATTCCACGTTTATGAGCTTCCTCAATAATATAAGTTAATGGATCAAATTGATCAAAATTGACATTGTGCCAGTAGTTTCTTCTAGGGTTAAGCTTAGAATCATACAAGGCATCATTATGCATACGGATGTGAAACATCATCACATTCAAACCGTACTCTTCCATATTATCTAAAATTGCATCAATTTCATTTTTGTATTGTGTTTCATTTGCATATGATGCAAGGTCATTTGCATAGTTTGATATCCATACACCACGGAAATCTTGAGTTGGATAAGTGTATTCAGTTAGACGCATTACTTTACCACTACCATCAAGATAGGTTAGATCACTTCCATCAGATTTCTTGATCACAGTAGTATTACTAGCAGCAGATACGCTGCCACCAGAAGTAATGAGTACTCCGATAAAAATAAAAGCTAATATTAAAAACTTCTTTAGTTTCATGATTGCACCTCTTTATTTCAAATTGTCTATCCCCTAGAAATAATTAAATAATACTTAACCATTATATCAAAAAGAGGTGGATTTTGCAAATGAAGAATTTTACAAAATTCTATAATTAATAGTTTTATATAATTCTATTTAAAAAGGGATGATTAGCATGCTAATCAATCCCTAAGAATGGAACCTTTAATTAACTAATAGTTTTGATTTTTTCTATTTCTTTTTGGTTTGTTTAGGTACTAAAGGTGAAGAGAATTCTCCATTTCTGTCTCTTGGAATTACTAAATGCAATTTACCATATCGAGTATCAAAATCACGATCGTAATAACCATTACGCGAATTACCAGAGTTAAATCCT
>DUOG01000071.1 GCA_012838945.1 Acholeplasmataceae bacterium
AAAGGGGTGCTTCCCCTTCTATTTAAGTGCTATTAGAAGCAACGTGTACACCCAATAATCACTAATAATATGAATAATACTAGGATTAATGCGTATCCGTAGCCTGTTCCGCCTGTTTGACAACAGCCGTAATTAAATCCATAGTTTGGTTGACAGCACATATGCGTCCCTCCTTCTCTTTCAATCTACTTTATTATATGTGGTGTCATTTTCAATGGCTATGCTTTAACCTATCTTTTAGAGTTTTTAACACAATTTGTGATATAATATTAATGGTGATTTTTATGAAGGAAATTAATTATCCAATTGATTATGATATGTTTACTACTACTGAAATTGTTAAAATTATCAACTTTTATAATTTAATTTTAAAGGCTGATAAATATTCAGATGAGGTAATAAAAAAGGCATATCAAGAGTATCGAAACATTATTAACAGTATTGCCTTAGAGAAAAGATATGATGCACTATTCTTTAAAGAGACAGGTGTTTCTATTTATCGTACGGTTCATCGAAATCAGTAGCTTTTAAAGTCCTCGGTTTCAAATTCACTGCGAATACCAAGATAATTTTCTAAACGAATGACGCGTCTCAATAATTCATTGATGAGTCGTCGGTTTTCTTGAATCTCAGTTCGTAATCGTACGATATCATAACCCCCGGGTGGAATTACAGGGGATTGGCCCGGTCCCATTAGGTTGGGATCAAAGCCACCAGCTGGATGAAAAAAAGGCGGTTGCATTTGACGCTTTTTACTAAACATTTAATCACTCCTTTTCATTATAGTTTATGTTTTTAACTACTTTTGGTGCTACTAATATTTATAAAGAAATATTAGTCACCTTTTAAGGGCGTTTATAATAAATTATAATAGGAGTGAGATAAATGGCTAGTCGAATGGATGCATTTAGAGATTTTGTTAGTCGCTATCCCAAACTACGCGATGATGTAGTAAGCGGTAAAAGAACATGGCAAAGTATTTATGAAGATTGGGTTATTATGGGAGAAAGTAGTGATATTTGGCGGAATTATGAAGGTTCTTCGAGTAATAAAAGCGGGGGCGAAGATTTAATATCAGTAGAAGGTATTAAAAAAATCTTAGGTTATATTAAAAAAGTAAATCCCGATTCAATTTCGAAAACTTTAAATACAGTTCAAAAGATCCTCCAAGTAACCCAAGGTTTTAGCGGATATAAAACTAACAAATATAATAATTTTAATTCGGGGTATAATAGTTGGTGGGATTAATGGATTATACTATTCTTGAAAAATTATATCAAAATGAACCAATACTAAGGTATCTAAGATATAATCCTAAGTGGTATATTCCCCTTAACCAAAATCCCGAATCTTATAAAGACTTTGAAAAAGAAGCAAAAACAAATCTAAAACTAACAACAGCTGATAAAATTGAGAACCTAAAAAACCAAATCAACTTCATTAACAGTATGATTAAATACATTAATAATTCTTAAGCAACTGTCAAGTATAAATGCTTGACAGTTGTTTATAATAATGGTATAATACATTCATATAATATAGGAGGTAAAAATTATGGCAGTAAAGTTAAGATCACAAAGAATGGGATCAAAGAAACGTCCATTCTATCGGGTTGTAGCCGCTGACTCAAGAAGCCCTCGTGATGGTCGCTTCCTCGAAATCATTGGAACATATAATCCTATTGCTGAGTCTGATTCAATTAAAATTGATGAAGAAAAAGCTTTAAAATGGTTAAGTTTAGGAGCTCAACCATCTGATACAGTGCGCTCCCTATTGTCTAAGGCCGGAATCTTAGAAAAGTTTAACCAACAAAAGAAAAATAAGTAGGTAACGTAATGGCCAATGTAAATTATGAAAAATTGGTTACCGAACTGGTAAAACCAATAACGTCACATCCGAATGATGTAATTACCAAAACTCTTTCTGAAAGTAATAATGTAGTTACCCTTCAAGTTTTGGTTCATCCGGAAGATTTAGGGCGCGTCATTGGTAAAAAAGGTCGGGTAGCCAATGCTATTCGGACAATAGCGTATGCGGCTGCCATCCGTCAAAATAAACGATTAGCAATCGAAATAGATTCATATGAATGATTTTAAAACCTTCTTCAAAGAGGGTTTTTTTATTTGTTAATGATTAGTAATATTCTTGACATTGGGACAAATAAAGAGTATAATATGAATATATGAGCATATATTCAAATGTGAGGTTATTGAAGTGGAAGTTAACAATAATTATAAGAATAAAAATATAGAAAAATTAGCCAATATGTTTAGTATTCTTGGAGACAATACCAGGCTCCAAATTGTAACTTTGCTTATGCACCGAGATGCTAATGTTGGAGAAATCGCTAGTGAATTAAATATGACTCAGTCAGCAATTTCTCATCAACTTCGAATCTTGCGAGATGCCCAAATATTAAAAAATTCTAAAATTGGAAGAAAAGTAATATATAGTATTAATGATGATCATGTGATGACAATCATTAATGAGGGCTTAAAACATATGGCTCATTAGATAATTAATTAGCATTCAACCTCTACTAATTAAAAATAACTAATCATTTAATGAGAGGAAAATTTATATGGATATAAAAACATATCAAGTTCAACGTGTTGTTAATAAGAAAAATTATCGTCGAATTGAAAGTCAACTTAAGAAGTTACCTTTTGTTGAACTTGCGCGAATTGATAAAACCAAAGGGATCTTACATTTAGAGTTAAAAGAAAAACCAGTGGGTTTTGAAGAAAGTATTTTAAAAGTAATTAATAGATATGAAAAGAAGGCTATCATTACTGAAGATATAAGTCAAGAACTTTATCGAAAAGTACTGTTCTTAAAAGATTTAGACTGTGCCCATTGTGCAGATAAGATTGAAAAAGAAGCTAAGAATACTTTCAATTATGAAAAACTGACAGTGGATTTTGCGACAAGCAGATTTATTATTGAAACCAAAGACAAAGAATTATTTGATAATATAAATGATGAAGTAAAAAAGATTGTTAAAAAGATTGATCCGCATGCTGAAGTAATGGATCAAGAAGAAGGCAAGCGGATAGTTCAAGAAGAGGAATCTTTAAATATTGGAACTAAAGGAATCATCTTATTTATTGCTGGTTTTGCTTTAGTTGTCTTGGCTGAGGTATTTCGTTTAACCTTTAAAGATTCAATTTTTAATGATAACAAATTAATCTTCTTCTTTATATATCTTATAAGCTTTGGTCTTGTCGGTTATCCAGTAATTATTAAATCGGTAAAAAATTTATTCTCGGGTCAAATCTTTGATGAGAATTTCTTGATGACGATTGCTGGGATTGCGGCTTTTACTATTAGTTATTATGAAGAAGCAGTCTTTATTATGATCTTTTATCAAATTGGTGATCTCCTTCAAAGTAGGGCGGTCAATCATTCGCGCCGGTCAATTCAAGAGTTATTATCAATCGAGTCGAGAAATGCCAATGTTATTATTAATGGTGAAATCACTCCGGTTGATGTTGATGGTGTCCTAGTTGGTGATATAATTGTCGTTAAGACAGGAGAAATAATTCCTTTAGATGGGACTATTCAAAGTGGTAAGACTTATTTAGATACTAAAGCAATTACTGGTGAAAGTAAATATACTTCAGTAAAAACTGGTGATACAGTTTACTCTGGTTCAATTAATATGGGGCCTGTCATAGAAGTATCAGTTACTAAAATTCACCGCGAATCCACCGTATCGAAAATTCTTGATTTAGTCGAAAATGCGAATTCATCAAAAAGCAAAACAGAAAACTTTATTACTAGGTTTGCCCGTTATTACACTCCAATTGTGGTGGCTTTAGCTTTCTTTATCGGTTTAATATGGCCGATTATCTATCACTTTGTTTTCGGTAAAGACGTTAACTTTACTAATAGTGTCCACACCGCTATGGTCTTCTTAGTTATTTCATGTCCGTGTGCCCTCGTTATTTCTATTCCTCTTGGATTCTTTGGAGGAATTGGATCGGCCAGTAAACAAGGTATCCTTGTTAAGGGCAGCAACTACTTGGAAGCACTTCACAATGTTGAAACTGTTGTTTTTGATAAAACGGGGACGCTAACAAAGGGCGAGTTTGGAATCACCGAAGTAGAAGCCATAGCTAGCACAACTACTCCAGAAGAAATCAAACAATTAATTGCCTATGCAGAATACTATTCAAGTCATCCAATCGGAATGTCAATTGTTGAAAACTTTGGGAAAGACAATATCTTCAAAGAAATTATTGAGGACTTTAGTGAATATAGTGGTCGAGGCGTTCGAGCCACTATCAATGGTGATCGTATATTAGTTGGTAATGCTCGTTTGATGACTGAAAATAAAATTGATTTTATTCCGGTTGAAAAACCAGGTGTGGTCTCTTATGTAGCCCGTAACAAAGTGTATCTTGGATATGCAGTTATCGGTGATAAAATTCGTGAAGAGGCAGCGGCTGTTATTCAAAAGTTACGAAAACAGGGAATTAATAAAGTGGCTTTACTAACTGGTGATAATAAAACAGTTGGTGATTATGTCGCTAATGCTCTTGATATCGATATCGTTTACTCCGATTTATTACCAGACCAAAAGGTTGAAAAGTTTAATGAATTAATTGAAAAAGACGAAAAGAAACGTGGTCGCACCATATATGTTGGTGATGGTGTTAATGACGCACCAGTTATCAGCAAAGCTGATGTTGGAATCGCGATGGGAGCAACTGGCTCTGATGCAGCAATCGCGTTAGCTGATGTTGTAATCATGAGTGATAACTTGGAAAAAATAAATACCGCTATTGATATAGCCCGCTTTACACGAAGAGTGGTTACCCAAAATATCGTATTTTCGATTGCGGTTAAGGTAATATTCTTGTTAGTTAGTTTGATTGGATCAATTACTACATGGCAAGCAATTTTCGCAGATGTGGGAGTATCGCTAATCGCAATCCTTAACGCTTCAAGAATTATTCGTCGATATCGTATTAAAAATCAAAAAGAAAAACTAGGTATTTCATCTAATACTGAAGAATAAAACTCATAACAAAAAATATAATGTAAAAAACCTCACTGGCTTTTTTGATGTTAGTGAGGTTTTCTTCTATCATTTAAATATCTTACATATATGTGAAACATCAGTAGATTAGATTTTGAATAACTTTGGATTTAATTGCTGTAGGACTGACAGACTATTTTTTAGTCATATTCTTTCATTTTTTGACTAAATGTAATATAATTATTAATAATAATGGTGGTGAGAAAAATGGAATTTATCGAAATTGGAAAAATAATAAAAACACATGCTTTAAAAGGTGAATTGAGTGTTGCATCAAATAGTGACTTCATTGAAGAAAGATTCAAGGTTGGCGCCACACTTTATGTTAAACAAAATGGAATAATGAAAGAACTTGAAATTACTTCAGTTCGCTTTCATCAAAATAATATCTTAATAACTGTCAATAATTTGAATGATATTAATTTGGTAACTCATCTGGTTGGACTTACTCTTTATGTTAATCGTGATCAACTACCAGAGTTAGCAGAAAATGAATATTATTATTCAGATTTAATAGGTTTAGAAGTTTTTGCAACGACCAATGAGTATATTGGAAAAATTACTGATGTTTTAGAGTACCCTCATGGTAGCATTTTAGAAATATACAATGAAGATAAAAAGATCTTAATACCTTTTGTTGATGCCTTTGTTAAAGATATCAAGGATGGAAAAGTAATGGTTGAATTAATCGAGGGATTAGTATGATTACCTTTGACATTTTAACTTTATTTCCTGAGATGTTGGAAGGCGTCATCAATAGTTCAATTATTAAAAGAGCTATTGAAAGTGGAAAAATAAAAGTAAACTTAATTAATTTCCGCGAATTCTCTAAGAATAAACATCAACAAGTTGATGATTATGCCTATGGTGGTGGGGCTGGAATGTTGATTAGTGTGGTTCCTATTTATGACGCTTTAATAAGTATTGATGGTTATCAAAAAGCTCATAAAATAATCACCAGCCCAAGTGGAAGAACCTTTAATCAAAAGGTTGCTGAAGAATTGGCTGAACATGATCATATTATTATCATTTGTGGCCATTATGAAGGAATTGATGAACGTATTTATCATTATGTTGATGATGATATTTCAATTGGTGATTATGTCTTAACTGGTGGTGAAATCCCAGCTATGACTATCCTTGATGCAGTGGCTCGCTTAGTTCCTGATGTTATTGCGAGTGATTCGATAAAAAATGAGTCATTTACAATGGGGCTTTTAGAATACCCGCAATATACAAGACCAGCTGTTTTTAATGATTTGGCTGTGCCTGAGGTATTACTTTCTGGTCATCATGAAAATATCCGAAAATATCAACGCTATGAAGCATTAAAGAAAACATATTTAAAACGACCAGATCTATTGGAAAAAGCAGAACTTAGCGAAGAAGACTTAAAAATGTTAGCTGAAATAAAAGGTGAACGATGGACCAAGTCCAAAAAGTAATAACTATTATTCTATTAGTATTACTGCTAGTCAGTTGTCAAAAGCAGCGTTTTGAAGATTATAATGAAAAGAGTTTTCAGGACTTTGTTGATAAAATCTTGATGGCTGCCGATAATCAAATCAGACCTGCGGCTATGATTGATTTAAGAGCTAGTGGTGATGAAGAGGACCCAACCAGTGATACCTATATTAATGGTCACATTGAATACTTTATTAATTACGATTACAATTCTTTAGGGAAGGATAATTTTCTTAAAATAATCAATTATCGCTACCCCAAGAATACCCACATCTTCTTAATTGATGGTGATGGTTCAATATCAAATTTGGTATCTAATATCTTAAAAGAACAAGGTTATCAATATATATATTATTATACTGACGGTTATCAAAGTTTGATTGAAAGAACTAAAGATCAGTTACCAATTGCAACGGGTAACTGTGATTGTTAGGAGTGAAACAGTGAAAAAATTTCTCTTTATTTTATTTGCTTTCTTAGGAGCGATTCTAATTTATTTCATATTAACAACATACGTAATGATGGATGCATCAAGCAGTCTTTCCAATTCATTTTTGAAAAAGGGCAATGAGACTGGTGACTATCTAGATTATTTGCAACTTTCATATGATTATAATAAAAAGATTGATAATGATTCAATCCCTAGTAACGTCAAACTTTATCAGACCGTTAATTATGATTATGATAATAAGATATATATATATCGCTATTTTGTTTTCATCTCAGACTTAAAACAAGAATCGATTATTGATGATCCAGAAAACACTAATAAGATTCCTCATATCAAGGTGTTCTTAATAACTGAAGGTGAGGATGAAATGATCTATTACTCGGCTGAAGATGAGAAAGTCGTTGGTACTGAAGAAGCTCCAGAATTAGAATTTGATTGGGAAAACCTCAACTACATTTACTTTAGTTTTGTCATTAAAAGAAATAGTGATTATCGAATCGATCTATTAACCAACAGTGGAAATGTATATAAAACAATGAGTTTTACCCATCAAGGGTCAGATCGTACGGAAACAATGACAAGAGAAGAGTACAAAGAACTTTTTGACCAAATAGAAGGTTATACTAAGAAGTTTGATTCTGATCTCTTTTATAACTACTTGAATAAACATATGAAATCATATATTGTCTGGTTAGGAATGGGCTTTTACTTACTTTTTATGGTTGGACTATATTACTTATTCTTTGGTAAAGCCCGCGTAAAATTTAAGAAAAAGAATGTAGATTTTGAATAATATCTCCCTCATGGGAGGTATTTTTTTTAGTCTTATATTGGTACTTTTAGTGAATATAATGTAATGAATAAAAAAAGATAGGAGCGAAAAATGTGATTGAATTTGAAAAGTACCAAGCAGCCGGAAATGATTTTATTATTATTTATAACATGAACAAAGAGTATGATTATTTAAATGATCTTGCGATTAGTGTTTGTGATCGACACTATGGAGTAGGGGCTGATGGTTTAATAGTTTTGGAACAATCAGAGATTGGAGACGCTAAGATGCTCTATTTCAATAGTGATGGTAGCAGTGCCCCAATGTGTGGTAATGGTATACGGTGTTTTGCTATGTATCTTTATGATCATAAAATATTAACTTCCCCCACTATGAATATTGAAACGCTAGCGGGAATAGTTGAAGTCAAATTATTAATAAATGACAAGCAAATAGAACAAATAAAGGTTAATTTAGGAAAACCGGAGTACCTATTAAAGGATGATTTAAGTAAACCCAAATTAACCGATGTAGTCATTGATGGTCAGATATTTAAAGGTACTGTTCTAAAACTTAAAGTATTGCATACTGTTGTTTTGATTGATAAGTTTAATACTGAGGATGTTTTAAAATATGGTCCCCAAATAGAGAACTATTTCAGTGAAAAATCTAATGTTAATTTTGTAGAGGTTTTAAATTCTAATAGTATTAAAGTAATAACGTGGGAAAAGGGAGCAGGACTAACAAAAGCTTGTGGAACAGGCGCTGCCGCAAGCGCCATCATAGCAGCAGAACTAAAAAATATAACACTCCCAACAAAAGTCATTATGCCAGGAGGAGAAGTATTGGTAGATGCAAAAAGAGACGGGGTCTATTTGACGGGAACGGCTTATAAAGTTTGTGAAGGTATATATATGAAATGGGGATGGAATAAATGAAAAAAATAGCCATTGTTGGCTGTACCGGTTTGGTCGGTCAAATGCTACTAAAGGTGTTAGAAGAAAGGGATTTTCCGATCAGTGAACTTTATTTAATGGCTTCAAGTAAGTCTGAGGGATTGATCATGACCTTTAAAAATCGTGACTATAAAGTTGAAGCACTCACTCCTGAAAGTTTTGATCGTGATATTGACATTGCATTTTTTACAACCAGTGCCAAGATCAGTAAAGAATATGTACCGATTGCTGCGAGGAAAGGGATAACTGTTATTGATAATAGTAGCGCTTGGAGGAGAGAAAATGCCGTTCCTTTGGTGGTACCAGAAGTAAATGGTAGTGACATAAAAAAGCATTTGGGAATTATCAGTAATCCAAGCTGTAGCACCATCCAAGCAGTAATCCCCCTTAAACCATTGCTAAGGAAATTCGGGATAAAACGGATAGTATTTTCTACCTACCAAGCAGTATCTGGTTCAGGAAAAGATGGGATTATCGACTTTGAAGAAGGCCAAAAAGGAAAACCACCTAAATACTATCCACACCCAATTGTGGATAATTGCATTGCCCAGATTGGTGAATTCGTAATGGCGGGTCCTTATGCCGGTTATACCGAAGAAGAATTAAAAATGATCTTTGAAACGCGTAAGATCCTTCATCGAGAAAGTCTACTGATAACAGCAACAACGGTGCGTGTTCCAATTCCTAATAGCCATTCTATTTCAGTTAATGTGGAACTTAAGTCTCCGTTTACCCTTGAAAAAATCAAAGCATTATGGGAGAAACAACCGGGTTTAGTTATGGTTGATGATTACAAATATCAACTTTATCCAACCCCTTTAATGGCTACTGGTACTGATGCTGTTTATGTCGGAAGGTTACGCCGTGACTATAGTGTGCAACACGGGATTAACTTTTGGGTGGTTGCTGATAACTTGCGAAAAGGGGCTGCTACCAATGCGGTTCAGATTGCTGAGATTTTAATAAAGGAGCAAAAAAACAATGATATTTAAAGGTTCTGGTGTAGCTTTAGTAACTCCATTTACTAACGACAAAGTCGATTATCATAAGTTAGAAAGATTAATCGAGTGGCATCTTGACATGGGGACCGATGCGCTTGTTGTTGTGGGTACCACCGGAGAAGCAGCCACCCTTTCTCAAAATGAAAGAAAAGAGATTATCAAGTTTACTGTTAAGAAGGTTAAAAAGCAAATCCCGGTGATAGCAGGGACAGGAAATAATAGTACCAGGGTAACGATAGAATTATCAAAAGATGCCGAAGCTGCTGGAGCTGATGGGTTATTAATTGTTACACCTTATTACAACAAACCAACCCAAGAAGGGCTTTATGAGCATTTTAAATTAGTGGCTAAGAATACTTCTCTCCCAATAATTATCTATAATGTTCCAGGTAGAACTAGTGTTAACATCAAACCATATACTGTTTTGAAACTATCACAAATCAAAAATATAGTTGGAATTAAAGAAGCAAGTGGTGATATTGGTCAGGTTGCTGAGATAGCATCGCTTTGCCCAAAAGGCTTTGCAATCTATTCAGGTAATGATGATCAGATTGTACCCATCCTTTCCTTAGGTGGGATGGGAGTCATCTCAGTGCTTGCTAATATACTTCCTAAGGAAGTTCATAATATTTTTATAAACTATTTTGAAGGAAAAACAAAAGAAGCTGCTGAAAAGCAACTTGCCTCAATAGATTTAATTAAGGCCCTGTTTATTGAAACCAATCCAATTCCCATCAAAGCAGCAATGAATCTTATGGGTATGGATGTTGGTTCGGTCCGTTTACCATTGACCAAGATGAGCGAACATAATGAAAATGTATTAAAGAATGCCATGAAAGAAATGGGGCTTATAGATGATTAAAGTTATCATTTATGGTTGCAATGGGAAAATGGGGCAAGTGCTAACAAATGTATTAAAAGATAACAAAGACTTTAATGTTATCGCTGGAATCGATCGTACCAGCACTCGTTTTATAAATAACTATCCTGTTTATAATCTACTGACAAAGGTAAGGGGAAATGCTGATGTTATTATTGACTTTTCCCATCCCTCTAATATTTATGACATTTTAGATTATGCAAGTAATAAAAGAATACCAGTGGTTATTGCCACCACTGGTTTTTCTGAAAGTGAATTACAAAAGATCAAAGAGACCTCGGCTATAATTCCCATCTTTCAAGGGTATAACTTCTCATATGGGGTGAGTGTAATTACTAAGGTGCTACTACTATTTAAAGAGTTATTAAATGATTATGATATTGAAATTGTGGAGAGTCATCACCGCTATAAAGTTGATGCTCCAAGTGGGACCGCTTTGTTGTTTGCGGGGGTGATTAATGATGATAATAACTATCGATATATATATGATCGAACCAAGAGTCAATCAAGAGACAAAAGAGAAATTGGTATCTCCGCCATTAGAGGCGGTACTATCCCAGGAACCCATACAATTATGTTTGCGGGAGAGGATGAATTAATAGAAATAAAACATACCGCTTTTTCCAAGAGAATATTCGCCATAGGAGCCCTGAAAGCAGCGAAATTTATCGTCAAGCAAACATCCGGAATGTATGGAATGCATGATTTATTACAAACAAAGGAGTGAAAGTGTGAGAAGAGTAGATCCTTTTGAACTAGCATCCTATATAAAAAAGGCACCGAAGGTTACTCCTGTTAAGGCCTATTTTCAAGGAAATATGGAAAAGATTGATTTCAAAGATTTGAAAGTATTTGGTGAAGGACCGTTTCGTATAATATTTGGAGAATATAAAGAAGTAAAAGAAATCATAGATAATTATCATGAAGATATATATTATTATGAAATAGAAAGTGATCGTAGAAACTCTGCTATTCCACTGCTAAAAATAAAAGAACTCGATGCCCGGATTGAACCAGGAGCTATTATTCGTGATCAAGTAATCATCGAGAACAAGGTAATAGTTATGATGGGGGCGGTAATAAATATTGGCGCCCATATTAAAGAAAAAACTATGATCGATATGAATGCAGTGGTGGGAGCCAGGGCTCAAATTGGAGCCAATTGTCATATCGGAGCCGGAGCGGTGATTGCTGGGGTGTTGGAGCCACCAAGCAAGACTCCAGTTGTCATCGAAGATAATGTAATGATTGGTGCTAATGCTGTTGTCTTAGAAGGTGTCAAGGTGGGAAAGGGGGCTGTAGTAGCAGCCGGAGCAGTTGTTATCAGTGATGTTGAACCAAACATGGTAGTTGCTGGTCAACCAGCAAAACAAATCAAAATAAAAGATCAAAAAACAATTGACAAGACAACTCTGCTTGATGAATTACGTTGATGAGGTTAATATTTATTAACCTTTTTATTATATACCTTGACAGCCTAGGTATGTTTATCATATAATATACCTAGGTAGAATAGGTATGGTGATATGATGAATTTAACGGGAGATTTTTTAAGAGGACATACAGATGCAGTAATACTATCAATTCTAGCGCTGGGCGATAATTATGGGTACCGAATTAATCAAACAATTGATGAAGTCAGTAAAGGGGAGTTCAAATTAACTGAAGCTACGCTTTACACATCGTTTAAACGACTTGAATCAGCAGGCTATATTATCTCTTATTGGCAAGAAGTTGATATGAGAAAAAGAAAATACTATTCAATTACTGAGTTAGGTCTAAAGTATTTAGAAGACCATACCCAAGGCTATTTTAAAATGAGAAATATTTTAGATCAATTTTATGGAGGGAAACTATGAAAAAGAAAATTGAAAGTTACATTGCTTATGAGTTTCGCAATATTGAAAAAACTGATGAGGTATTGGAGGCGATGGAAGAAGCATATGCTAACTTATCAGATCTCTATGAGGACCTAATCGCCAAAGGAAAAGACCAAGAAGAAGCTTATATTGAAACGATTAAAAGACTTGGTGAGTTTAGTAAAGAGTTTACTAAGAAAGAAAAAGTAGAGTATGCGGTAAAACCAAAATGGGCCGACACATTACTAGTTATTAGTGTTGTCTTTGGGATTGCTAGTTTACCAGTTTTGTTTTTGAATCTCTTGATTGGTAGTCTTTTATTAATGGTGAGTGCGGGATGTTTCTCAGTAAGTGCTTATTTCTTGTATGAAAACGCAAATTTTGCTTTGGTTGAGAAAAAAGACTTATATTATCACAATCACACTCTTGAAAAGATTTATAAATTTGTGAGGCTAAATAAAAACTTTTGGATGATTAGTATCTCATTAATCATTGCTTTAGTTTTTAATAAGTTGATTATAGAGTTATTTTCTTGGGTCTTTTACATAGCCACCCCAGAATTCGATGTCGACTTATTGATTGATTTTGAAACTCGAGCAAAACCGCTCTTTGCGTTACTTCTCTTTATTATAATCTTGCCAATATGTTTAATCGTTGGTCAAAAACAATACAACAAAGCCTTAAGAAAATATGTTGATTTAACTGGTAATACTCATATTGGAAAGAAAGCAATCAATTTAAATAAAGAAAATGACAAAAGCTTTATAATAATTCTATTCACTGGATTGTTATTAGTCTTATTTGTCGTAGGTTATTTTGGTGGGCAAGTTAGTTATATTGTCAAACCCCAATGGGGTGCTGATGTCTCCAAGAGGATAATCAGAGGCTTTGAATTTCTAAAAACCGATTATTATCTTCGAACAAGTTTATTAGGTATTATTAACTTTATTATCTGGATTGTATCAATTATTGCAACAGTTATTGCCTTAATAAAGTCCAAAAAGCAAATGGTGATAATTCACCACATCTTAACTGGACTATTCGCAATATCACTTATTTTATCTCCACTATTCTTTAATAGTTATTATACAGAAAAGATATCATTAACTTGGCTTGCATATGTAGAAATTGCATTCTTATTTATCATAAGTGTCTTACTAGAATTAAGATATTTTATTCTTAAAAAACAAAAAAGATAATATAAATAGTATATGGTGGTTAATAATTGTTAACCACTTTTTTAATATATTGCTTGGGATATAATGGAATTATGCTATAATGTAATAGAAGAGTTATATCTGCAGGCAATATATACAAAATATAGGATGGTATAAACATTATGAAGGTTAAACTGATTTGTGACCAAGATAAATATGAAGAGTATAAAAAAATACTAACAAGCAAAGGTTTTGAAATTGATGATAATGCGACCATCGTGTTTGAGGATTTAGAACGCACTGATCATTTTATTGGTAAAATTGATAATACCCTCTCAGCAATCAAATATGATGACATCATATATATTGAATCTTACGGTCATAATGTCTATCTAGTGACTAGTGATGGCCGTTATCAGATCAAAGAACGGCTCTATGAAGCATTTGAAAAAGTGGAAAAAGATGATTTCATTAAAATCAGTATAAGTGTAATTATTAATCCTAAACATATTAAGAAAATAAAAGCAACCTATAACCGGAAATTTCATTTGACAATGAAGAACGGTGATGTGGTTGATGTAACCAGATCGTATTATAATGATTTTAAAGACAAGTTGGGAATATAAGGTGTGATATTATGGAAATGAATCTAAAACTAGCTATAGTTGGTGGTTTGGTTTTTGTGACTCTTGGGTTATTAATTGGATACCTAGCCCTTTATAATAAACAAATTAATAACAAAAAACAAAAAAGAAAACTATTAGATCCTCACAAGTTTCTAAAGACGGTATCAATTACAGTAGTTATTTTAAGTCTTGTGGTAATGGCTATCCCCGCCCCCGCTAAAGGTTCGGGAGGCATGGATTCTATCCCAGGAGAATCAAACGATAATGATATTGTTCAATCAATTAATGTGTTGATTAAAGTTACTGATATAACCGAAAAACAAAAAAATGATTTAAATAAAGAAATTATTGAAGCCCAAATCAATGCCAACATTATCTATCAAACCAGTGAAGATGAAGAAAGTGAAAACTATCATATTGTTGTTACCGATGACCGAATAACATTAAATCATTATTTTGGTGATGGATTTCAAAATAATGATGATCTGAATACACTTATTTTAATCTTGGATGAAGTTTTTAATAAATGATACTTTAAAACCCTAATAGGGTTTTTTCTTTTGTGTAAGGTAAGTTATTTATTTGGCAAGTTATGAGTAACCTATTGTAATAAATAACCTTATATGTATAATATAAAGTAGATAGTATAGTAAATGAGTGTGATATTTATGGATATATATATGAAGACAATAATCATTGGTGCTGCCATAGTTTTAGGCATTATCTTATTATGTCTTTATTTACCGCTTTATAATAAAAGAATAAATAAATTTAGTCGAGGTAATAAATTTAAACTAATGGCACCATATAAATTCTTTAGTATGGTAATAATAACAATAGTTCTAGCTAGTTCTTTTATTCTAATATTGCCAAGTCCTGTTGATGGGGGAAATGCTGGAATAGATCCTGGTGATGATTCTCAATATGATGTTATAAGTATTAAAATCTTAGTTGATTTAGAGGTAATGGATGATATAGAAATTGAACAATTGAGGGATGAAATAGAAAGAAATAATATTGATGTGGAGATTATTCACACGTCCACAGAAAACATCAATACAGATTTTTATGATATTGTTTTAACCAAAGATAAAATAGTTACTAATTTATATTTTAATGATAGTTTAGGTAGGAGAGAAAGTATTGGTGTTGTCAATCAAATCTTAGAAAATTTATTAAATAATAATAAATTTTAAAGAAAGGAGTTAAAAAGATGAAAAAATTGTTTATAGGTTTAATTTTATGTTTTTTGCTTATCTTTGTTGGATGTAAAAACACTAACCGTACAGACTATAACATTTATGCGGTTAGAAGTGAAGCCCATTTGAAAAAGTTGATTAATACTGATAATGAGTGGCGTTATGACTACGCTAAGGGCGGATCAGGTAATGCTGTGGAGGAGCCAGGTGATATCCCTGAGGGAGAAGAATCTAAAAAATCACATTCGGAAACCAACGTTCAAGTTGAGGGAGTCGATGAAGGAGACATTGTCAAAACTGATGGTAATCGCATCTATATTGCAAGTTATCAAACTTTTAAGGTAATTGAAGTAGAAGGAGATAAACTAGAGTTGATCTTTGAAGAAAAGATCGACAATGATAATTACTATTTTGAATTATATATCACTGAACGCTATGCAATTGTGATTGGTAGTTCCTATTCTTATTCCACAATGTATTGGTGGCCAAGCAAACAAAGTATAACGATTGATATTTATGACATCAGAACATCAAAAATTCAATTGGAAAAAGAAATAGAGTATTCAGGTTTCTATAATACATCGCGACTAATTGATGATAGATTATATGTTATCTCGAATTATAAAGTTGATAAAAATAAAGTTAGTCGTCCAGTCTTTAGAGATGATTCCAATGAAACAATGCCTAATTATTCTGAAATTAAATATGTCGGTGGATTAGTAAACAATTGTTACACTATATTTTCCACTATAGTTTTAGAAGAAGAAATCATTGCTAATCACGATACCTTTTTGGGATTTTGGGGCGGAGAGATCTATTTTAATAAAGAATCAATCTATTTGGCTAGTCCAGACTATTATAATAGTAAAACTGATATAACTCGCTATTCAATAAATAAACAAACCGACCACATTGAACTTGAAGGTTGTATCGGCGTTTCCGGATTTTTAGTCAATCAATTCTTCATGGATGAGTATAATGGATATTTTAGAGTGGTAACCACTAATAATGATTGGGGAACCAATAGAATTATTAACGAAACTAATCATTTATATATATATGAAATAACTAATGAGTCAAGGAGAGGAATGAAATTAGTGGGGTCCATTACTAAAGGTATTGGTAAGCCAGGAGAAACGGTGATGTCGGTACGTTTCAATGGCGATGAAGTGAGTGTCGTAACCTTCCGTCAGATTGACCCTTTATATATCATTGATTTAAGCGAACCATCTGAACCACGTATTGTTGGGGAGTTGGAAATCCCAGGCTACAGTTCTTATCAACATCATTGGGATAATAACACTATTATCGGAATTGGCTTTAATGTTGAAAATAATATGTCCAATGGAATTAAGGTATCACTCTTTGATAAGACTGATCCAACTGATCTTAAGGAAGTAGCAACCCTTATCTTCCAAGGGTATGCTGAAGCAACCTATAATCATAAGGCAATCCTAATTGATAAAGCTCATAATATCTTTGGATTTAGTGTCAATGAATATGAACTTAACGAATATTGGTATTATCAACCGGTATACTATTTAATTCAAGTTGATTTAACCAGTGAAGAGCCATTAAAAGTTGTAGCTAAAATTAATGCTATGCCAGAAATTGTTGATACTAATAATAATTATTATCACTTTGAACAAATATTAAGAATGATCAATATTGAAGATTATTATTATGCTATTTCTCATAGTCATGTTAGAGTATATACCTTTGAAGAGGGAAAAATAAAACTTGTCAATCAATTACAAATTCAAGATTATAAAGAGGAGGCTAATTGGTATTACTATCGATAGAAATGAATAAAAAATGAAATTATTCTTAAAACTATTCTTAATTTTGGTTCAAGGAATTATGGAACACTGAAGCCTTTGATTGGTTAATTATAATTGAAGTTAACTGACAAGGCTTACCTGAAATTGAAGGTCTCAAATTAAATAATAGATAACAAATCGCTCTCTTTTTTTCAAAGATCTCAAGAAAATCTTGAGGTCTTTTTTCTAATAAATAATTATTTTTAGCATAAGCATAAAAGTTTATTTAAATTATTGGTATAATATATAACACGGAGGTAATTGTATGTATCCATATGAACTTTTTTTAGGACTAACTTTATATGATATTTTATTTTTTGTTGGTGTCTTGATGGCATTGGTTGTTTATCGCATCTACAGTGGTAAACGCAATGTACCAGCAAAAGTCTATAACTTCTATTTGCTAATAACCATCATTGCGATTAGTGTGGGTTATTTATCAGCAATTCTATTTCAATCAGTCTACAACTTTATTGAAACTGGAGTATTCGAATTAAGAGGTATGACCTTCTTAGGTGGATTGATTGGTGGGGTTGTGACCTTTTTAGCTTGCTATCATTTTCTTGCTAATGAAAATGATCGAAAGTATTTCCCAATGATGTTAAATATTGCGCCGGCATGTATTACCATTGCCCATTTCTTTGGGCGTTTAGGTTGTTTTACTGCTGGGTGCTGTCATGGTCATTTGACTCATAGTCATTGGGGCGTTGATTTTAAAATTATCAGTGATGGTCAATTGGTTGGGACTTTTAGAGCTATCCCAACACAACTATATGAAGCTGGATTCTTACTAGTTGCTTTCATTGTTGTCAGTTACCTATTCTTTAAGAATTATCGAATTAGTATGCCTGTTTATACTATTGGCTATGGTGTCTTCCGCTTTATCATTGAGTTCTGGCGTGGCGATGAACGAGGACAATTGATTCCAGGATTATCTCCATCTCAAGCTTTATCTTTAGGACTAATAGCAATTGGTATTATATTATTAATCCCAGTCTTCCAAAAGAAAGCACCGTTAAGAGCGGAGTATAATATTGAGTAAAAGAGTGATCTTAAATGCAAACAATAAAGCTACTCTTTAATGGTGAAGAAGCCTTTAAGAGAATAATAGAACATATTCAACAGGCCAAAGAAACAATATTTATCAATATGTTTATTTGGCGTGATGATCGAATTGGAAATATCATTGCTGGGGAACTCTTTGATGCTGCTGAACGAGGTGTTCAAATAACTATCATTAAAGATAAACTAGGTGAGTTGTTTGAAAAAGGTGAAGAAAATAAACAAAGTTTCTTCCATAAACGCTATAATCTATTATCATCAATGAAAGCTAGAGCTTTGGATTCTATGTATCCCTTCTTAGGAAAACCGAAAGGTTACAAACAAAAAATCAATCCTCTTGCATATAAACTAACTAATCATCCTAATGTATATATATATAAAGAAGAAATCAGAAATGACCATTCTAAGTATTATATCTTTGATAACCAAGTGTTAATCATCGGTGGAATTAATATTGAGGATAAAGAAATCTATACTGATGTTTCGGGTGTAAAGTATTGTGACTATATGGTAGAGATGAATGGTGATGAATACATCAAAGAATTCAATTCCCAACTAAATGAAGGACGCTTTTATAAAAATGAACCAACTATAGAATTTATTTATAACATTAAAAGAAATAATACCAAAGTCTTTAAGGCTAAAACAGAGATATTAAAACTAATTAATTCGGCGACTTCATCAATCGATTTAGTTATGGCTTACTTTGGCGATCGTGATATCAATAATGCCATAATTGAAAAAGCAAATCAAGGAGTTAAGGTGACTATCATCACAGCTCAAAAAGCCAATATTCAAAATGATTTAAATAGAAAAGTCTTAAAGGAATTGATGAAAAAAACCAACAATAAAATTAATCTGTATCTATCGAGAAGAATGGTTCATGCTAAACTTATTCAAGTTGATGGTAAAGTGATGACGGTTGGTTCAATTAATCTAAATAGAGCTGCCCTTATTAAAATGTATGAAACAAATGTTTTGGTTAAAAATTATCAACCAGAGTTTAATGAAAAACTCCAAGAAAGCATTCGAAAAAGTATTTCTGAATCGGTAAAGATTAGTGATCATAATCAAATAACTTATAAAAGGGTAAAAGCCTTTTTAGAAAGCCTTGTCTAAAATAAAAAGCAATCAGTTGAAGCTGATTGCTTTTTATTAATCATAATATCCAGTTTTTAATATCAGATTATTAATCTTGATATATTCTGACCATATTTGATAATATTTATCTATTTCTTCTTTGGAGATTTCTTTTCGATAGGTTGTTTTAGATGGTGCGGCTAAAGTAAAGTCATCGAAGAAGATATCATAGGTTCGTGGTGAGTATACAAATCCAGCTTCATCGCCTAACATATCAAATCCTAAAGTAGGCACAGGATCTAAACCAAAGAGGTTTACCATTGTTGGGAAGATATCAACAGTTCCATGAGCGGTATTATCAACTGCTGGTTCGAATAATTTTTCATTGTAGATGAAGAATGGAACTTTTTGCATTTGATATCGAAGCTCATATTTTTTTATACTTCTTCCCCAAATTGTTTCTAAGTCTTTTTTAAATAGTGATGATGAGTGGTCACCATAAAAGATAACAACGGTATTATCAAGAATAGGCTCAATTTTCTTCATAAAGGCGCCAATGCACTCATCAAGATATATCATATAATCTAAGAAATTTTGAACTAAATTGGATACTTTTCCGTAATCATATTGTGGAATTGAAGGATGTGGCATATATGGAGAGTGTGATGTTGAAGTAATTATGAAGTTAAAGAATGGTCCTTCTTCTGCTAATATCATATCAGCAGTTTGGTCCAACAAATCATAGTCATTAATAAAACCATGAACATATTCGCCTTCAAAATGTCTACAATCATAATATCGGTTATAACCAAACGTTCTTTGATGTTCAATATATCGATTGTAGAACTCTCCTTCATCGCCATTAAGTGAGAAAGTATCATAGCCTTTTTTGTTAAATCCTCTCGCAATTGTAGGATAATTATCGCCAACATAATCAAAGATGGTCAAGTTTCGACCATTACCGTATAGACCGGTATTAAATGAGAACTCTGCATCTGATGTATTTCCAATTCCTGAAGTGGAATAGAAATTATCGTAATAACGTGATTTTTTTACAATTTGATTAATATTAGGGGTTATTTCAATCCCATTAACCTCTAAGTCAATGAGTAAACTAGTAAATGATTCTAATTGAATCGCAATTAAATTCATCCCTTCAGCAAGCCCGGTATATTCATTTTCCTTTTGATATGTTTTACCGTCAATTGGATTGATGTGTTCATTTCCGTTTTTCTTATTTAAGAATTCAGTTATTAACACATGATCTTCTAAGGATATCGGTTCATTATCTTCAACTAGGTAGTCAAGTAAATCATATATATAGTAGTTGTATAACCCTGCATTGGTTGAGCCAAAGATTGGATTGATAGCATCCTTATAAGGGGTCATTGAAACTTTAGTTAAAGTAAACATAATAGCCATTGCCATAAATAAAAAGTTGACAAAGGTTAGGGCTCCCGCTTGTAAGCGGTGAAGTTTAAACTTAGGTTCCAGTGAAGTATCAGTAAGTAGTCTAACAATGATTATTAAGATAAATGGTATCAAATGAGCAAATTGAGAGATATCAGTTAACATATGAAGAGCATATGTCAAATAGTAGAGAATAAAGACACCTTCTGATGGATTGTTAAAGCTTTTTAATTGTTGGAAGTCAAAAAATAGTCCGAATATGTTTCCAAATACCGCTAAGAAAATACAGAAGGCTGATAACACAAAGGTTATTATCACTAAGAAGTTTAATCTCTTTTTTGTTGATTTGAAAACTACTAAACTAAAAATTACAATTAAACTTAACACCCCGATATTACCCAATGTGGAAAACATCAAGCTTAAGATATCCATCTTATAAGGGCTTATGTTCGGATGAAAGATACCGGATGTAATAACAAAGGCGTTTATAAGATTTAAGACAATAAATATTAAATAAAATAACTCTGGATAAATAATTCTTCTTTTCATAATGACCTCTTTCTAGTATATGTAATTCTATCACAAGTCAAATAAAAAGTAAATATAAATATCATTTGAAAAAGAATAACACCCCAAGTAATGAGAATATTCGCATAATAATATCATCAAATACAAATTTCATTATATATCCCAATATTTGTATAAATTAAGTTAAATTTTCTCTTTTTATGTTATAATTAGGTATATAAGATAAAATAATGGAGGTTTGTATGGGAGAAGAAAATAGAAGATATGTAATTGGCTTAGATTTAGGAATCAATAATGTGGGGTGGTCAATCGTAGATGCAGAAACTAGCTCCCTCATAGATTATGGGGTTGTATTGTATCAAAAAAGTTCTGATGCAAAAGACCGACGGGGAGCTCGCGCGGCTAGGAGATTGAAAAAGAGAAGAAACCACCGCATTGAACGATTGGCACTTTTGTTTTATACCAAGGGTATAAATCCAAAACGATCAATTGATCCGGATCTTCTTTTAAAGAGGGTGAAGGGGCTTACTGATAAAATTGAACTTCAGGACATTGTTAATATATCATATTATATAGCAACACACCGAGGGTATATCCCTTTTAATGTCGATAAAGAAGAAAGAACAACCGTTGAATTAGCCGATGATGAGTATCCATGTCAATATTTAATCAAAATGCAAACACATTTTGGAAAGTACCGTGACTTACCAATGGTTATTAAATTTGAAGATAATATAAAGGAAATAAGAAAGATATTAACTACCCAAAAGAAATATCACCAAGAGATTAACGATGAGTTAATCAAAGAAATTATCAAAGTTATTTCTTCAAAGCGAAAATTCTATGAAGGACCTGGAGGGGCAAAAATAAGTCAATTGACTCCATATGGCCGTTACTCAACAAAAGATGATTTGCTTGAACTTGAAAAAAATAAGTATTTGTATGAAAAACTAATTGGTAATTGTAAACTAGCTATCAATGAAAAAGTAGCTCCATCAGCAAACTACTTTGTGGAGGAGTTTAACTTTTATAACGATTTTATTAACACTAAAGTTATTAATCCATCTTTACTTGATGAGGAATATCGATTAAAGGTTAATGAAAATAGAAAGTTCACTGAACGAACAATTCAAGAATTTAAAGAGTATATTTTAAATAGAGACAGTGTTAATTTTGTTTCAATGATTAAATATGTTTTAAACACTGATCTTTCAAATATTGAAGGGTATCGAATTGATAAAGATAATAAACCGAATTATTCTAAATTCGAAATATACAAGTATATTGTCAAGCAGTTTAACGCCAAAGATTTAAACCCTCAATGGCTATATGATGAAGATAAAGAAATCTATAATAAAGTGATTTATGTATTAACAGTAGTTCCATCTAGTGAAGCAATTGAGGAAATGTTAAAAGATAGGATACATGATTATCAATTTAATGAAGAAGAAATAGCAGTTCTCTCGGAAATAAAAAAGAAAAAGACCAATGATTTTAAATACCACTCTTTAAGTGAAGTAATAATTAAGAGAGCACTTAAAGATATGAAAGAAACACAATATCAAATGAATTATATGCAATTAATGAAGAGAAATGATTATGAAAAAGAAGCTCGTGAATTTCTTCAAAATAATTATACTAATCAAACCAAAAGACCTTATCGGATTGAAAGAAAATATATTGATGACTTAATATCAAATCCTCAAGTAAAGAAAACCTTAAGAAAAGCAATATCAGTTATAAATGCCATTATCAAAAGACAGGGAGGATACCCTGAAATTATTGCTGTGGAATCAGTGCGCGAATTAAATGGTGAACAAAAGAAAAACCAATTAATAAAAGAACAGCGCGAAAATGAGAAAAGACGCAATAGAGCCAAGGAGTTTTTAGAAGAAAACAAATTACCTATCAATGAAACTAATATTGAAAAGGCAATGTATTATTTTGAAACTGACGGACATTGTATTTATTGTAATAAACCTATTAGTGAAAGTGAATTGATGACATTAGAAATAGAACACATCTTACCAATTTCTCATTCTTTTGATGACTCTTATGACAATAAAACTATATCTTGCTTATCTTGTAATAAATTAAAAGGAAAAAAGACACCTTATGAAATGTTCATGGCTACTAATCAAATTGATGATTTTAAAGATAGAGTGGTTAAATATAATATCTCTGAAGCTAAAAAAAGAAATCTATTGTATCAAGGAGATATTAGTAAACACCATGTGAAATTTATCAACCGTAATCTTCGTGACACAGCTTATGGTTCAACTGCACTAGTGGGTGAAATAAATAAATTTAACACTTTTATTAGTTATAAAGAAGGCAAAGATAAAAAGATTAAAGTAGTAACTATTCCAGGACAATTAACAACTAAAGTTCGCACACGAATGGGATTAGAAGAAAAAGATAGAAGTACTAATTATCATCACGCTGTTGATGCAAGCATTATAGCAAGTATAGCTAATACTGAACTAGGTAGATGGATAACCGATGCTCAAAATAATCCAGCATTTGCTTTTGAAAATAAAAATTATTATCCAACTTTAATAAGGTCAATTGAAAATCTAAAATTAAGTAATATAGATCAATTAAAATCAATTAATGATGAAAACACAAAGTTCTCATATGAAATAAGAAAAAATCCACAACAAAAACTATCAGATGCAAATATAATTAAACTGAAAGAAATTGATGGCAAATATTATAAAGTAAAGCAAGTCGATAATATCTACACATATGATTTTAGCAAGAAGAAGAATGTAGAGGATTTTGAGAAATTGCTTGATGAGAATAATCAAAGTAAGAAATTACTATGCATAACTGAAGATAAAAGTTTATTTGAATTAATTAAAGGTATTTATAATAAATATAAAGCTGAGAAGATTAATCCGTTTGTCTCTTATTGTTTAGAAGCAAACGGTCTTAGTAATCCAAAGGAATTCAACTATTTAATTCACGGAATTAGAAAACCTTCCAAGAAAAATAATGGTCCAATAGTTAAGACACTAAGATACATTGAATCAATAAATATGCCGTATATCTTAGAAAAGAAACCAAATACAAAAGAAAATAAATTTGGTGAATTTGTAGTACCTGAGAATAACAAATCATTAATTGCTCTGGACTCTCTTAGTCAATATCGAACTGATATCTATTATGATAGAGGAAAAGCAGCATTTACATTTTTACCAATATATTGTGTTAGTGTGAATCTAAAAACAAAAGAAATAGATAAAAATGATAAATACTATCAAATGATGCACGATAAATATATTGGTGATGGAGATGTAGTCTTAATAGGGAGTATATATAACGGTGAGTGGGTTCGTGTTACCAAGAAAAAGCCAATCAACGCTCCTGAAGATCTCAAGATTGACTCCAAAAAGCCTGAAGGAAAATATAAGGGGTGGCATAAAAATAAAAATAGTTTAGAATTTTATCCTAATGGTGATATGCAAAGAAATCCATATACTTTTACAAGAAATGATCTCCGAATTGAGATATTTTCAATAGACATTTTGGGAAGAAGATATAAAAGACTTGACAGCAAGGACTTTGTTTAGTAAAATATAAGTGCACTAGACGTAGTGCACATTACTCAAATTTTA